>NZ_JBHXNB010000007.1:0-167995 GCF_042720095.1 Rhodococcus sp. NPDC058505 | reverse complement strand
TCTGGTCGGTCGGCGGGTCCTGCGTCTTCTCCAGGAAGTGCGTCACGCGGTCGTCGGCGTCGGTGGTGACGCAGCCGAACGCGCGCGGATCGGACCCCGCTCCCGATGGGGGCGGGGCCGCCGCTGTTTCTTCACCCCGCTGCCATCGACGCGACACGTCGGTGACGCCCGGACGCCTCCCGCCGCGTCGACGCTGATGGCATGACCGTCACCGAGGTCCAGGCCACCGGCCGCTATTCGCTGCACCTGTCCTCCGACCGCGAACACCGGGATGCCGCGCAACGGTTGCGGCACACCGTGTTCGCCGCGGAGCCGGGATTCGTCCATGATGCCGCCGACGGACGCGAGGCCGACCGGTTCGACGAGTACTGCGAGCACCTGCTGGTACGCGACGAGATCACCGATGAGACCGTCGGCTGCTACCGGATACTCACCGCGGATGCCGCACGTGCGGCCGGGGGGTGGTACACCGCAACGGAATTCGACATCTCCGCCCTCGCCCCGCTGCACGGCGAGATGGTCGAGTTGGGGCGTGCGTGTGTGCACCCCGGGCACCGCAACGGGGCGGTCCTCGCGATGATGTGGGCGGGGATGCTGAATTACCTCGACCTCGCCGGTCCCCGGTGGGCGCTCGGGTGCGTGTCGGTGCCGATGCGGATGCCGGGCGACGCGGACGACGGCGCGAACGTCCGGGCGGTCCGCGACCGTCTGCTCGCCGAGCACGCGAGCCCGCCGAATCGTCGGGTCCGCCCGCTGCGCCCGGTCCCCGGGATGGCCGGGCCCGCGCCCACCGCCCGGCCGGTGCTGCCGCCGCTGTTGCGCGGCTACCTGCGGCTCGGTGCCCGGATTTGCGGGGAGCCCGCCCACGACCCGGGCTTCGGCGTCGCCGACTTCGTCGCGCTGCTCGGCGCGCACGACGTCGACCCGCGCTACCTGCAGCGGCTGCGGTCGGTTCCGGTGACGGTGCGATGACCCACGCCTGGATGCCGTCCAGCCCGTGCGGCGACGGGTGCGTCACCGACCACGGCCGCCGCGCTGGCCCGGTGCGCACCGGGCTCCGGTGCGTGGGGGTGGCGGTGCTGGTGTCCGGGTTGCCGGTTCTCGTGGCTACCGGGGCCCTGCCACCGCGGTGGCGATCCGGACTGCATCGCGGCTACGCCCGTTCGGTGCTGCGGATCCTCGGGCTGCGACTGCGGGTTCGCGACGAGCGGGACCCCGCCCCGGGCGCCGGGGGAGTGCTCGTCGTCGCCGCACACGTCTCCTGGCTGGACGTGCTCGCGTTGACCGCCGTCGACCCCGGCACCTACGTCGCCCGCGCGGACCTGCTCGACTGGCCGCTGATCGGGCCGCTCACCCGGCGCCTGCGGGTGGTGCCGATCGACCGGGCGCGGCTGCGTGCGCTGCCCGCCGTCGTCGACGAGGTCACCGCGCTGCTGCGCCGAGGGCGGCGCGTCGTCGTGTTCCCCGAGGGCACCACCTGGTGCGGGCGGGCCGGTGGCCGCCTGCGGCCCGCCCTGTTCCAGGCCGCGATCGACGCGGGCACACCGGTCGCCCCCGTCGCGCTGCGGTACGTCGGGCCGGGCGGGCCGGCGACCGGGGCCTGCTTCGTCGGCGAGCAGACCCTCGTCGGCTCGCTGGTTCGGGTGGTCCGGCTGCGCGACGTGCACATCGACGTCCGGCTGGCCCCGCTCCAACGGCCCGGCACCGACCGGCGGGAACTGGCGACCCGCTGCGAGCGACTCGTCCGGGGCGGGCATGGACCGTTCCGGAACGGCGGCAGCCCGACCGGTTCGTCGTCCGCCGACGCGGCGCCCCCCGCGGGGGCGGTCCGCTCACCGGTCGCCGCCTGAACCCGCCTACCTGCACGGTCGGCGTCCGGCACCCGATCGGTGACGGGCTATCCTGGTCGGGTCATGACTTCGCCCCGCCCCCACTCCACCGGAGCCGGTGAACCCGATCGCGCGCCAGCACCGCGATCCGCGCCGGTGTACCTCGATCACGCCGCAACCACGCCGATGTTGCCGGAGGCGATCGCCGCGATGAGCGCCGTGCTCGCCACGGTCGGCAACGCGTCCTCACTGCACGGTTCCGGGCGGGCGGCCCGCCGCCGGGTCGAGGAGTCGCGGGAGTCGATCGCCGCCGACCTCGGGGCCCGGCCGTCGGAGGTCATCTTCACCTCGGGCGGTACCGAATCCGACAACCTTGCCGTCAAGGGCATCTACTGGGCTCGCCGCGACGCCGACCCGCGACGCAGGCGGATCGTGACCAGCACCGTCGAGCACCACGCGGTGCTCGACGCGGTGGAGTGGCTCGCCGCGCACGAGGGCGCCGAGATCACCTGGCTGCCGGTCGACGCCGACTGCCGCGTGGACCCCGCGGATCTGCGCCGGGAACTCGAGGCGCACGCCGACGAGACCGCGTTGGTCACCGTCATGTGGGCGAACAACGAAGTCGGGTCGGTCATGCCGATCGCTGAACTTTCGTCTATTGCAGCAGAATTCGGCGTGCCGATGCACAGTGATGCGGTCCAGGCCGCCGCGCAGCTGCCGGTCGACTTCGCCGCAAGCGGACTGTCCGCACTCAGCGTGGCCGCGCACAAGTTCGGTGGCCCGCACGGGGCCGGTGCGCTGCTCCTCGGCCGTCAGGTGCCGTGCGTTCCGCTGCTGCACGGCGGCGGGCACGAACGGGACCTGCGCGCGGGCACACTCGACACGGCGGCCACCGTCGCGTCCGCGGCGGCACTGCGGACGATGGTGTCGGACAGGGAGTTCCGTGCCGCGGAGCTCGCTCGTCTGCGTGACCGGCTGGTCGACGGCGTGCGGGCGGTTGTTCCGGACGCGGTGCTCAACGGCCCGCTCGGAGCCGACCGGCTGCCGGGCAACGCGCACTTCACCTTCCCCGGCTGCGAGGGCGACTCGCTGCTGATGCTGCTGGACGCGTCCGGCGTCGAGTGTTCGACCGGATCCGCATGCACGGCCGGGGTGGCCCGCGCCAGTCACGTGCTGATCGCGATGGGGATCGACCCCAGGATCGCGCGCGGGTCGCTGCGTTTCTCGCTCGGGCACACGTCCACCGATGCCGACGTCGACGCGTTGCTGGCGGCACTGCCGCAGGTCGTCGACCGGGCCCGCGCCGCGGGGATGGCCGGGGCCGGGTCACGGCGACTTCAGGGCACGAGAGGATCACACTGATGCGGGTACTGGCGGCGATGAGCGGTGGTGTCGACTCCGCGGTGGCCGCGGCGCGAGCGGTCGAGGCCGGACACGAGGTCGTCGGCGTCCACCTTGCGCTGTCGACGGCCCCGGGCACCCTGCGCACGGGATCGCGGGGCTGCTGCTCGAAGGAGGACGCGGGCGATGCGCGCCGCGCCGCGGACGTGCTCGGAATTCCGTTCTACGTCTGGGATTTCGCCGATCAGTTCAAGGAAGACGTGATCGACGACTTCGTCGCCGCCTACGCGGCGGGGGAGACGCCGAACCCGTGCCTGCGGTGCAACGAGAAGATCAAGTTCGCCGCGCTCGCCGACCGGGCCATGGCACTCGGATTCGACGCGGTCGCCACCGGGCACTATGCGCGACTCGCCGACGGCGTCCTGCGGCGCGCCGTGGACGCGGACAAGGACCAGTCGTACGTGCTGGGGGTACTGACCGCCGAGCAGCTGTCCCGCGCAATGTTCCCGGTCGGGGACACTCCGAAGCCGCGGATCCGGGAGGAGGCCGCCGCGCGCGGGCTCGCGGTCGCGGACAAGCCCGACAGCCACGACATCTGCTTCATTCCGTCCGGGGACACCCGGGCGTTCCTCGGCGCGAAGATCGGGGTGCGCCCGGGCAAGGTGGTCGACGCCGACACCGGCGCCGAACTCGCCGACCACGACGGCGTGCACGGGTTCACGATCGGCCAGCGCAAGGGGCTCGGTGTCGCGGGACCCGCCGCCGACGGGCGCCCGCGCTACGTCACCGCGATCGAACCGGACACCGGGACCGTGCGGGTCGGGTCCGCGGAACGCCTCCAGGTGTGGACGATCCGCGCCGAGCGGCCGATCTGGACGTCCGGGTCCGCGCCTGCCGGTCCCGTCGAGTGCACCGTGCAGGTGCGCGCGCACGGCGGGCTGGCGGAGGCGGTCGCGGAGCAGGTCGACGGCGGCCTCGAGGTGCGACTGCGCGAGCCCGTGACCGGTGTCGCCAGGGGGCAGGCGGTGGTGCTGTACCGCCGCGACTCCGCCGGTGACATCGTGCTCGGCAGTGGCACCATCGCCGGGGCCGGCGGTTCGGGCGAGCCCGACAGCGAATTGCGTTGACCGACACGGTGTTCCCGGTCGGCGTCGCGACGGGAGTAGGGTCCTGGCCCGGCGTCGACCCGCGCAAGGCCGCGGCCGTCGTCGTCGGTGAGGCCGCGCAGCTGCCGCACCTGGTTGAGCTGCCTGCGCGTGGTCTCGGCGCCGACATGATCGGTCGGGCCGCGGCCCTGCTCGTCGACCTGCCGCTGGACACCTCCACCACCGGCTACCGGGTCGCGCAGCGGACCGGACCGGTCACCCGACTCGCGCGGGACCTGCTCGCCCGCGACCTCGACGCCCTCGAGGAGGCGTGGGAGCTGGCCGGTCACCGCGGCAGTGAGCAGCCGGTGAAGGTCCAGGCCGTCGGACCGCTGACGCTGGCGTCGCAGCTGGAACTCGTCGGGGGGCACCGCGCGCTCACCGACCCCGGTGCGCTCCGGGATCTCACCGAATCGTTGGCCGAGGGCCTGCGCGGGCACGTTGCCGAGGTGCGGCGGCGCCTGGGTTCCCCGGTGCTGGTCCAGCTCGACGAGCCGGGACTCCGGTCGGTGCTGGACGGGACGCTGACCGGGGTGTCGATCCTGCAGACGCCGCGAGCCCTGCCAGAACCGGAGGCCCTCGCGGTCCTCCAGCAGGCGATCGCGACGGTGCCGGTCCCGGTCCTCGTGCACTGCTGCGCCGCGTCGCCCCCGCTGGACCTGCTGCGCCGCAGCGGCGCAGCCATGGTGGGGCTGGATGCGGGTGTGCTGCGGGCCGCGGACCTGGACGGGGTCGGCGAACTGCTCGACTCCGGGCTGTCGCTGGCGCTGGGCCTGGTTCCGACCGCGGCACCGGAGCGGACGCCGTCCTGGCGTGAACTCGCCCGGCCCGCGGCGGTCCTCGTCGACCGTCTCGGCTTCCCCCGCTCCGCCCTCGCCGAGCGCGTCCTCGTCACGCCGGCCTGCGGGCTTGCCGGCGCGAGCGGCGCCTGGTCCCGCGAGGCGCTGCGCCGTTCCGCCGAGATCGCGCGCGCCTTCGCCGACGGCGCGGACCTCACCGCGAAGGATTGAATGGGGGTTCATGGGCCATCCGGGCGCAGGAAGTGGCACGTGAACCCCCGTTCAACGCATGGGGCGGGGTGTCGGTGGGCTGGGATAGCCTTTCTGGCGTGACGGAGAACGTGGCAGCTGCGGCCGACCCCGACCGAGACGTCGAGTCAGCGACCGCCGAGGAACGCGACGAGTGGCAGCGGCTCGCGGAGGAGGTGCGCGAGCATCAGTTCCGTTACTACGTTAAGGATGCACCGACCATTACCGACGGTGAGTTCGACGCGTTGCTGCGGCAGCTCACCGACCTGGAGGAGCGGCGTCCCGAACTGCGGGCCGCCGATTCGCCGACCCAGCTCGTCGGCGGCGGCTTCGCGACCGAGTTCACCGCCGTGGACCATCTCGAGCGAATGCTCAGTCTCGACAACGTCTTCGACGAGGCCGAACTGCGGGCCTGGATCGCACGGATCGAGGGGGAGCTGCCGGGTGACGCGGCGCCGCACTACCTGTGCGAGGTGAAGATCGACGGGGTCGCCCTGAATCTGGTGTATGAGAACGGACGACTGGTCCGTGCCGCCACCCGCGGTGACGGCCGCACCGGTGAGGACGTCACCCTGAACGCCCGCACCATCGACGACATCCCCCACACCCTCACCGCGAGCACGGAGTATCCGATCCCGGCCCTGCTCGAGGTGCGCGGCGAGGTGTTCTTCCGGCTCGAGGACTTCGCGGCGCTCAACGCCTCCCTCGTGGCGGAGGGCAAGGCGCCGTTCGCGAACCCCCGCAACTCCGCGGCCGGGTCGCTGCGGCAGAAGAATCCGGCGGTCACCGCGAAGCGCAGGCTCGGGATGATCTGCCACGGACTCGGCCGCACGGAGGGCTTCGAACCGGTCAGCCAGCACGACGGCTACACCGCCCTCGCCGCCTGGGGGCTGCCGGTCTCCACGCACACCGCGCGGGTGCAGGGCGCGGACGCGGTGGTTGCCAGGGTCGGCTACTGGGACGAGCACCGGCACGACGTCGAGCATGAGATAGACGGCCTGGTCGTCAAGGTCGACGAGATGTCGTTGCACCGCAGGCTCGGCGCGACCTCCCGGGCCCCGCGGTGGGCGATCGCCTACAAGTATCCGCCGGAGGAGGCGACCACCAGGCTGCTCGACATCCGGGTCAGCGTCGGTCGCACCGGCCGCGTCACCCCGTTCGCGTACATGGAACCGGTCACCGTCGCCGGGTCGACGGTGTCCCTGGCGACGCTGCACAACGGGTCGGAGGTCAGGCGCAAGGGCGTGCTGATCGGGGATACCGTGGTGATCCGCAAGGCGGGCGAGGTGATTCCGGAGGTGCTTGGCCCGGTGGTGGATCTGCGGGACGGCACCGAACGCGAGTTCGTGATGCCGACCCACTGCCCGGAGTGCGGCACCGAGCTCGCCCCGGCGAAGGAGGGCGACGCCGACATCCGCTGCCCCAACCAGCGGTCCTGCCCGGCCCAGCTGCGGGAACGGGTGTTCCACGTCGCCGGGCGCGGCGCATTCGACATCGAGGTCCTCGGCTACGAGGCCGCGACCGCGCTGCTCGAGGCGGGCGTGATCGGGGACGAGGGCGACCTGTTCGCCCTCACCGCCGACGAGCTGATGCGGACGGCGCTGTTCACCACCAAGGCGGGCACGCTGTCCGCGAATGGGAAGCGGTTGCTCGACAACCTCGACCGCTCGAAGACGCAGCCGCTGTGGCGGGTGCTGGTCGCCCTGTCGATCCGGCACGTCGGCCCGACCGCGGCCCGCGCGCTTGCGTCGGCGTTCGGCAGCCTGGCACGGATCGAGGCGGCGTCGGTGGAGGAGCTCGCCGCGGTCGACGGTGTCGGCGGCACGATCGCGGCGGCCGTCGTCGAATGGTTCGGCGTCGACTGGCACCGTCGGATCGTCGAGAAGTGGCGCGCGGCGGGCGTGTCGATGGAGGACGAACGCGACGAGTCGATCGAGCGCACGCTGGAGGGCCTGTCGATCGTCGTCACCGGGTCGCTGGTCGGGTTCACCCGGGACGGTGCGAAGGAGGCGATCCTGCAGCGCGGCGGCAAGGCGGCCGGATCGGTGTCCAAGAAGACGGCGTTCGTCGTCATCGGCGACGCTCCCGGATCGAAGGCGGACAAGGCGGAACAGCTGGGGGTGCCGATCCTCGACGAGGCGGGATTCGTTCGGCTGCTCGACGGTGGGCCCGCTGCCGTCGCGCCCACCGACACCGACGGGTGACCCGCCGATCGTCGGCGGGTCCGCACCGGATCCTATGGGCGGCACCGTGATTCGGCCCTAGTGATGGCCGTGGTGACCGCCGTCGTCGCGGTGCAGTGCCTCGGGGAGGAAGGCGGCGCCGGGTCCGTAGGTCGCGGCGGCGTCGTTCGGATTGGACAGCGCGCAGGTCTGCAGGGACAGGCACCCGCAGCCGATGCACGACTCCAGGCCGTCGCGGAGCGCCTCGAGTGCCTCGATCTGCTCCTCGATGCGACCACGCCAGCTCCGGGACACCCGCGCCCAGTCGGACCGGGTTGGTGCGCGGCCGCCGGGGAGGGTGCTCATCGTGGCGGCGATCTCGTCGAGGGTGAGCCCGATGCCGCGGGCCGCCCGAATGAACGCGATCTTGCGGAGCACACTGCGCTGATAGCGGCGCTGATTCCCGGTCGTGCGGGTGCTCTCGATCAGGCCCTGGGTCTCGTAGTAGCGCAACGCGGACGGCGCGAGCCCGCTGCGTTCGGACACCTCGCCGACGGTCAGCAGATCCGTGGTGCGCACCCGCGCCTCCCTCTTCCCGGCAGATGAAGTCGACTTCAGCTTCCGCTTCGGGCGGCCGCGCGGCAAGGTGAACGCCCTCACACCGCGGCGAGCCCGGTGGTGAACATCACGCGCCGGCCCGGACCCGCCGTGGGCGGGTGCGCGCCGCCGCGTCACAGGTTGCGTTTGTGCAGGTCAATGCGGTTTGGGCGGGGGTGGGGGAGCCTTCGGGGGAGGGGCGACGCGCCGTGACCTGCGTGTCCGAGGTGCTTGAGGCCGGTGTCGGGGTGCTGCGATAGTGACGCCATGATCACCGTGCGCCCCGCCGACCCCGCCGACTTCGACGCCGTGGCCGCGCTGACCGTCGACTCCTACGTCGGGGGCGGATTCGTCGCCGAGACCAGCACGTACGTCGAGCGATTGCGCGACACCGCGTCCCGAGCCGAGGACGCCGAGGTCCTGGTCGCCGAATGGGACGGCGAGGTCGTCGGCTCGGTCACCATCGCCGAACCGGGCAGCCCGTTCGCCGACGTGGCCCGGCCCGGCGAACTCGAGTTCCGGATGCTCGCGGTCTCGTCCGCGGCCCGCGGCAAGGGGGCCGGCTCGGCGCTGGTCCGGCACGTCCTCGACACCGCATACGACCGCGGATTGCAGGCGGTGGTGCTCTCCACCGAGCCCGAGATGATCGAGGCCCGCCGCATCTACGATCGCAACGACTTCGTGCCTGCCCCGGAACGCGACTGGGCGCCCGCGCCCGGCGCCGACCTCACCGTCCTGGTCCGCGAGATCGTCTGACCGGTCGGGCGGATCAGCCCAACACGGTCGCGACGATGCCCGCGAGATAGCCGAGCCTGGCGACCTCGGACGGGCGGAACTCCGGGCCACCGGAGCGTCCCAGCATCAGCACCCGCCCCGACGAGCCGAGCGGCGCGGCGGCGAGGGTCGTGTCCATGTCCCGCCAGATCCCCGGCACCCAGTCGGCGCCGCCGTCGAGGATCGTCGGCTTCCGCAGTGGCATCCACGGCACGTCACCGGCATGCGTCTCCGGGGCGCCCGTGCTGCCGACGACCCGGAACGCGCCGTGCGGACCGACCCCGACCACGGTCGCCCAGCTGACCCGCAGCACCCGGGCGGCACCGTCGACCAGCACCTGCAGACGGTCGTCGCGGGCGGTCGCGACCTGGTCGATCAGTTCCAGCTCACGGTGGGTGTCGAGCAGGCCGGTGTAGGGGCGGATCGAGTCGACCCGCACCCCCGACAGGTGCTCGGCCGCGGTGATGAGGGTGTCCGGCAGCGACCCGTGCGCGACATCGACGACGAGATCATCGACGGCGAACCCCGAGCCCCGCTCGACCACGTCGAGGGAGAGGATGTCCGCGCCGACGGAACCGAGTGCAACGGCCAGTGCGCCCAGGCTGCCGGGTCGATCGGGTAGCTGGACACGCAATAGGTACGACACGGAATTCCTTTGTCACGACTGTTCGCCGTCGGCGAGGCCGCTCGGCCACCGGCGAACGGGAGTCGTCGATGCCCCCGCGCGAACCATCCTTCCATCACGGACCGACTCCGCGGCGGCGCGTGCGGCCGCGACGGGTCAGCCCTGCTCGCAGCGGAACCGTCACAGCGGCGGACATCGAGACGTTCCTGCGTCGAAACGGATCGGCCGCCCCGGGCGCTGCGTGCAGCCGGTTCCGGCGCAGCCGATAGGCTGGGGCGGATCTCCTGACGCCGACCTGAAAGGGGCCCACGGGTGCCTGCCATCTCCCGCGACGAGGTTGCTCACCTCGCCCGGCTGTCCCGGCTCGCGCTGTCCGACGCCGAACTCGACGAGTTCGCCGGCCAGCTCGATTCGATTCTCAGCCACGTCAAGACCGTCGCGGAGGTCGCCGCGGACGACGTCCCGCCGACCGCGAACCCGTACGCGCTGCTCAACGTGACCCGCCCCGACGTGGTGGTGCCGGGACTGACGCCCGAGCAGGCGCTGTCCGGTGCGCCCGCCGTCGAGCAGGAGCGTTTCGCCGTCCCGCAGATCCTGGGAGAAGAGCAGTGACCGCCGACCTGACCACCCTCGACGCCGCCGTCCTCGCGTCGAAGATCCACGCCCGCGAGGTGTCCTCCGTCGAGGTCACCCAGGCGCACCTGGACCGGATCGCCGCCGTCGACGGCGAGTACAACGCGTTCCTGCACGTCTCCGGTGACGCGGCGCTGACCGCGGCGAAGCAGGTCGATGAGGCGTTGGCCGCGGGTGGGGCCCCTGCCTCGCCGCTGGCGGGCGTCCCGCTGGCACTCAAGGACGTCTTCACCACCACCGACGCGCCCACCACCTGCGGGTCGAAGATTCTCGAGGGTTGGGTCGCGCCGTACGACGCGACGCTCACCACGAAGCTGCGCGCGGCCGGGATCCCGGTCCTCGGCAAGACGAACATGGACGAGTTCGCGATGGGCTCGTCGACGGAGAACTCCGCGTACGGTCCGACCAGGAACCCGTGGGACACCGGCCGGATCCCCGGCGGTTCCGGCGGCGGCAGTGCCGCGGCGCTGGCGTCGAATCAGGCGCCGCTCGCGATCGGCACCGACACCGGCGGCTCGATCCGGCAGCCCGCAGCGGTGACCGCGACGGTCGGGACCAAGCCGACCTACGGCACCGTCTCCCGGTTCGGTCTCGTCGCCTGCGCGTCCTCGCTCGACCAGGGCGGCCCGTGTGGCCGCACCGTCCTGGACACCGCGCTGCTGCACGAGGTGATCGCCGGACACGACCCGCGCGACTCCACCTCCATCGACGCCCCGGTCCGTCCCGTCGTCGAGGCGGCCCGCCGCGGCGCGACCGGCGACCTGACGGGCGTTCGCGTCGGCGTCGTGAAGGAACTGCACTCGGACAGCTACCAGCCAGGCGTCCTCTCCTCGTTCGATGCCGCCGTCACGCAGCTGACCGACCTCGGTGCCGAGGTGGTCGAGGTGTCCTGCCCGAACTTCCTGCACGCGCTGGCCGCCTACTACCTGATCCTGCCGAGCGAGGTGTCCTCCAACCTGGCCCGGTTCGATGCGATGCGCTACGGAATGCGGGTCGACGACGGCACCATGAGCGCCGACCAGGTGATGGCCGCGACCCGCGCCGCCGGTTTCGGCAAGGAGGTCAAGCGGCGCATCATGATTGGCACCTACGCGCTGTCGTCGGGCTACTACGACGCCTACTACGGCTCCGCGCTCAAGGTGCGCACCCTGATCGCCCGCGACTTCGACGCCGCCTACGAGAAGGTCGACGTCCTCGTCTCGCCGACCAGCCCGTTCACCCCGTGGAAGCTGGGGGAGAAGGTGGACGACCCGCTGGCGATGTACCTGTCCGACCTGTGCACCCTGCCGACCAACCTGGCCGGCCATTGCGCGATGTCGGTGCCGTCCGGGTTGTCCGCGGACGACAACCTGCCGGTCGGCCTGCAGATCATGGCCCCGGCACTCGCCGACGAACGGCTCTACCGGGTCGGTGCCGCGTACGAGGCCGCCCGCGGACCGATCGGCTCGCCCGTCGCCTGACCGTGTTCGACCGGCTCGGCCCGGACCCCGCCATCGGGGCCCGGGCCGAGCGTCGTTCGGGGGCGCGCGTCGGGCCCCCGTCAGCAGGTCGGAAGTCGGGTGCCCTGGTCGGTGCCGTAGCGGTGCCCGTGGCCCGGTGCGGCATCGAGTGCGGTGAGCAGGTCGACGCTGGTCTGCAGGAAGCTCAGCACCGGAAGCCACGCCGGTGTCGGGGCGTCCGGCCGGACACCGGCGAGCCGGGGCGGCGCGACCAGCAGCCGCGGCGACCAGTGCACGACGGGGTCCGACGAATTGGCCAGCACCACGGTGTCCGCGGTCGGGACCCGGCCCGCCGGTGGGCCCGCGACGAGATTGCCGCACGCGGGCACCGCGACCGGTTCGGACAGCGCCGCGTCGACACCCACCGCGCCGAGGCTCTGCCCATACAGGTGCAGGCGGGGCCGCCGGTCCTCGGGGAGCAGCGACACCCGGTGGGCCACCGCCCGGTACAGGGCGCGGGCCGCCTCCTCGGCGCTGCCCCGGTCGAACACGAACGTCACCCAGCTCGGCGCCGCCGAGTACTGCACCGCGACCTCCGCGACGTCACCACCGAATCGCCGCTCCATCCCGGCGATCGCCCCGGCGTCGATCCACCCCGACCCCGTCGGCACCGCGATCACCAGATGGGAGCGGGTCAGCCCGCCGGACCGCTCCAGGTCGGCCACCGCGAGTGTCACCCGCGCCGCGAGATCGGGTGCGCTGTCGAGCCCGACATAGGTGCGGGTCACCCCGTCGGCCGCGGGGGCGGTGACGAAGCGGCGGCCCTCAACGCCGAGGCTCTCCCACCCCACCGGGGAGGCGGTGCTGCCCGACATCGCCGGCGAGGTCGGCTGCCGCAGCACCGGTTCGGGACCGTCGGCCGAGGCGACCGCGGGCGCCGTGCACGAGGTGACGGCGAGCACGCAGCCGAGCAGCCCCGCGATGAGGCGGTACCGGCCGAGCCGGCGGGCCGCGGACCGCAGCAGCGCCGCCGCACCGGTGATCGACGCGGCGACCGCGACGGCTCCCGCCGAGACCAGAACCCAGTGCGCGACACCGACGTCGGGGAGCCCGGTCGCGGCGCGCAGCCCGCTCTGCCAGCGGGCAGCACCGGTCAGCGCCGCCCCGAGGGTGGTGAGCGCCGCCGCCGCAACCCAGCCCCGCACCGTCACCGACGCCGCGGCGCGGTCGCCGCGCAGCCGCCGCCACCCGGCGCCGGCCACGACACCGAGCACCGCGAACACGCCGGTGACCCCGGCCTGCACCGGAGCCGACCGGGGAAGCAGCGACGGCATCAGGGAGGCCACGATCAGCGCGGTGACGGCCACCGTGCTCGACACCCGGGGCAGCGCGGACGCCGCCGTGACGGAGAGTCGGGCACCGACCGCGGTGCGGGGAAGCGTCGTCATCACGCCCGCACCGCCCGCGACGCGCCGGCGAGGACCGGCGCCGCCGCCGCGTGTGCCCTGCCGCGCCGTCGGTGCGCCGCCGCGAGCGCGGCCCCCAACAGCGCCGCCCCACCGACACCGGCAGCAATCGGGCCGACCGGCTCCCGGACCGGGACGCCGAAGCCCTGCCGCCACGAGTTCGCCTGCACCGCCGCGACGGCGGCGTCGGCGACGACACCGCACGACGCGCGAGTCAGGTCGTCGGGGCGGGTCGTGCACGCGTCGTGCATACGCTGCCCGAGCTGCCGGTCCAGGCTCCGCCGCGCCCATCCGCCCAACGGGGTCCCGGTGCGGTCGGCGTACCGGAGCAGGTCGTAGCCGAGGTCGTGGCCCCGGCAGGCGCCGTCGAACTCGGCGGGCAGGGGGACCGGTGACGAGCACTGCCCGTTCGGATTGACCAGCATGGCGCCGTCGGTGACCGGGCGGTAGCCGGCGACGTCGGCGAAGTCGTCCGGGATCGCGGCGGCCGCGGCGTCGGCGCCGCCCCCGACGAGCGCCTCGACCGCACGGGCCACCTGAGACGGTGCCTCCGCCCGGGCGGAGGCCTGCACCGGCGGCGGTGCGAGCGCGGCGGACAGGGCGATGGCGCTGCCCGCGGTGAACACGGCCAGGGTGGATTTGCGCATGGCATCGACGCTAGAAACGGCGCCCACCTGCGAACATCCCTCCCGGGGTTGGTTCGTCGGTGGCACCCGCGGTACGGCCGACCGCGGGGTTCGATACCCCGGTACTGGGGCGATCTCCCCCCGTGGTGTGAGGACAATCCGGCCCGGCCTTCCTAGTGTTCTCGGGTGTGGGTAGAACGAAACGAGCATTGGACGCGGCCGCACGGGACGCCGCAGCGACGGCGGGCCCCCGGCTCGCCAGGCTGAACCGATCCCAGCGATGGGATGTCGGTATCGCCTTCGTGACGGCGGTCCTGTTCACCATCGCGTGGCCGACACTGCAGGTGACACACCACGTCCCGGCCGGGGTGCAGCCGGTGGTCGCCGGTCTCGCCGCGCTGCCGCTGGTATTCGTGCGGGCGAACCCCGCACTGGGATGGTCGATCTCGGCGGCGGGGGCGCTGGTGATCCCGCTGGTGTACGACCGCGTCCCGGACTACGACTTCCCGTGGCAGGTCGTGCACGTGATGGTGCTGATGGCGCTGCTGCTCGCGGTGAGCATGCGTTCGCCGCTGCCGATCGTCGGGGTGGCCTGGCTCGCGACGACGCTGCTGTTCCTCGCGAACGCGCCGGGGCAGGACGGGCGCGGCTGGGCGGTCGGGCTGACCGCCCTCGTCGTGTTCGGTCTGCTGATCCGGTGGCTGGTCCTCTCCCGCAGGCAGCTCGCCCTGCAGGAGGAGGAGACGGAGGTGGAGCGCGCCCGCCGCGCGGTGCTCGAGGAACGCGCCAGGATCGCGCGGGACCTGCACGACGTCGTGGCCCACCACATGTCGCTGGTGGTGGTGCAGGCGCAGAGCGCACCGTACCGGCTGGCCGACCTGTCCGATGAGACGCGGGCCGAGTTCGACTCGATCGGGGCCACCGCCCGGGACGCGCTCAACGAGATCCGCGGCATGCTGGGGGTGCTCCGCAGCGACGGCCACACCCCCGACAGCGCCCCGGTGCCCGGCATAGACCGGATCGACGACCTGATCGACGGCAGCCGGCGCGCGGGCATGACGGTGACCGTCGAGCGGGGGCCGCTGCCCGCCCTCCCCGAGACGTGCGGTCTCGCGGTGTACCGGATCCTGCAGGAGTCACTCGCGAACGCGGCACGGCATGCCCCGGGTGCCGCCGTCCAGGTCGGCCTCACCGGGGATGCCACGACGACCGAACTCGTGGTGACGAACGGCGCTGCCGCGCAGGAGGTGTCACAGGCGGGCAGCGGCGGCGGGCACGGCATCGTCGGGATGCGGGATCGGGCCCTGTCCGTCGGCGGCACCCTGACCGCCCATCCCGTCGCCGGGGGCGGCTTCGAGGTGCGGGCCCGGATCCCGTCGTTTGTGGGTGGCCTGGTGCCCGGTCCACAGTTCGGTCCGGTCGCCGGGCACCCCTAGGCTGGCCGGGTGGCGATCACGGTCTTCATTGCGGACGATCAGGCGATGGTGCGGCAGGGCTTCGGGGCGCTGCTCGCCGCGCAACCGGACATCAGCGTCGTCGGGGACGCCCCGAACGGCAAGGTCGCGGTCGAGGAGGTGCTCCGGCTGCGGCCCGACGTGGTGCTGATGGACGTCCGGATGCCGGAGCTCAACGGTCTCGAGGCGGCCGAGCGGATCCTCGCCGCGTCGGTGCAGCCGCCGGTCCGGGTGCTGATGCTGACCACCTTCGACATCGACGACTACGTGTACGAGGCGCTGCGGGTCGGGGCCAGCGGCTTCATGCTCAAGGACGCCCCCGCCGACGAGTTGATCCGTGCGGTCCGCGTCGTCGCGGACGGCGAGGCGCTGCTCGCCCCGTCGGTCACCCGGCGGTTGATCGCGGACGTCGCGGCCCGGCGGGTGGCACGCAGGACCGAGCCGGCGCAGCTCGCGACGCTGACACCCCGCGAACGGGAGGTGCTCGAACTGATCGCGCGGGGCCTGTCCAACACCGAGATCGCCGAGTCCCTGTTCGTTGCCGAGCAGACCGTCAAGACCCATGTCGGGAAGGTGCTCGCGAAGCTGCACCTGCGGGACCGCGCCCAGGCGGTGGTCCTCGCGTACGAGACGGGTGTCGTCACCCCCGGCTGATCCCGTGGCCGGGATGACGCCGCCGTCCGGCGGGGGCAGGATGGGGCACGGACGACGCGCGCGGACAGGGGTGCCCGATGACCACGGTCGGAATTCTCACCAGCGGGGGCGACTGCCCCGGATTGAACGCGGTCATTCGCGGCGCGGTCCTCAAGGGCACCACCGTGTACGGCCAGCGGTTCGTCGGATTTCTGGACGGCTGGCGGGGTCTGGTTGAGGGCACCATGATCGACCTCGACCGGCCGACCGTTCGCGGCCTGTCACACGAGGGCGGCACCATCCTGGGCACCAGCCGATTCGGCCCCTATCAGGGCCCCGGTGGGGGCGCGCACGCGATCGCGGGCACGATGGAGCGGCTCGGCGTCGACGCGGTGATCGCCATCGGCGGCGAGGGCACCGCCGCCGCGTCGCAACGCCTCTACGACGAGGGCATCAAGATCGTCGGCGTCCCGAAGACCATCGACAACGACCTCGACGCGACGGACTACACGTTCGGTTTCGACACCGCCGTCGAGATCGCGACCGAGGCGATCGACCGCCTGCGGACCACCGGCAACTCGCACAAACGGTGCATGGTGCTCGAGGTGATGGGTCGCGGCGCAGGCTGGATCGCTTTGCACTCCGGGACCGCGGGCGGCGCCCACGCCATCCTGATCCCCGAACATCCGGAGAGCATCGAACAGATCTGCACCTGGGTGACCAGCGTCCGGGACCGCGGCCGCGCCCCGATGGTTGTCGTCGCCGAGGGTTTCACCCTCCCGGACATGACCGAGGCGCACTCGACGAAGGGCCGCGACGGGTTCGACCGGCCCCGGCTCGGCGGCATCGCCGAGGTCCTCGCGCCGATGATCGAGGAACGGACCGGCATCGAGACCCGCGCCACCGTGCTCGGCTACATCCAGCGCGGCGGCGTCCCCACCGCGTTCGACCGGGTCCTCGCGACGCGGCTCGGGATGGCCGTCACCGACCTGGTTGCCCGGCAGGAGTGGGGAAAGATGGTCGCGCTGCACGGCACCGACATCGCGGCGGTGCACTTCGACGAGGCGCTCGCCGACCACAAGAGTGTCCCGCTCGGCCGGTATCAGGAGATGCGGGTCATCTTCGGCTGAGCGGGCGCGGGTCGAGTCGGGCGCGGGTCGTCCCCGGCGGAGCCGGATGCGGGTCGTAACGGCGTGGCGGGGGCGAATAAACTCGGGGCCATGACTGCCGCCATGTCCGATGACCTGCTCGCCTACGACGACGTGCTCGCGACGTTCGAGCCCGTGATGGGCATGGAGGTGCACGTCGAACTGCACACCGCAACCAAGATGTTCTGCGGCTGCCCGACCACCTTCGGCGCAGAGCCGAACACCCAGGTGTGCCCGGTGTGCCTCGGCCTGCCCGGGTCGATGCCGGTGGTGAACGCGGCCGCGGTCGAGTCCGCGATCCGGATCGGGCTCGCGTTGAACTGCTCGATCACCCCGTGGGGCCGGTTCGCGCGGAAGAACTACTTCTACCCGGATCAGCCGAAGAACTACCAGATCTCGCAGTACGACGAGCCGATCGCCACCGACGGCTACCTCGACGTGGTCCTCGACGACGGCAGCACCTGGCGGGTCGATATCGAGCGCGCGCACATGGAGGAGGACACCGGCAAGTCGCTGCACGTCGGCGGCGCGACCGGACGCATCCACGGCGCGAGCCACTCGCTGCTCGACTACAACCGGGCAGGCGTGCCGCTCGTCGAGATCGTCACCAAGCCGATCACCGGCGCCGGGGAACGCGCCCCGGAGGTCGCCCGCGCCTACGTCACCGCGCTGCGGGATCTGCTCAAGGCCCTCGACGTCTCCGACGTCCGGATGGACCAGGGGTCGATGCGCTGCGACGCGAACATCTCGCTGATGCCGATCGGCGCGCCGGAGTTCGGCACCCGCACCGAGACCAAGAACGTCAACTCGCTCAAGTCCGTCGAGGTGGCGGTCCGCTACGAGATGCGCCGCCAGGCAGCGGTTCTCGTCGCGGGCGGCGAGGTGATCCAGGAGACCCGGCACTTCCAGGAGGCGGACGGCACCACCTCCGCGGGCCGCCGCAAGGAGACCGCCGAGGACTACCGCTACTTCCCGGAGCCGGACCTCGAGCCGGTCGCCCCCGACGCCGCGTGGGTCGAGGAACTGCGCGGCACGCTGCCGGAGCTGCCGTGGCTGCGGCGCGCCCGCATCCAGGCCGAGTGGGGGGTCTCCGACGAGGAGATGCGCGACCTCGTCAACGCGGGCGCCCTTGACCTGGTCATCGCGACCACCGAGGCGGGTGCACCGGCATCGGAGGCGCGGTCGTGGTGGGTCGCGTACCTGTCGCAGCAGGCCAACTCCCGCGGCGTCGAGCTGGGTGCGCTCGCGATCACCCCGGCGCAGGTCGCGACCGTCATCGCGCTCGTCGCCGACGGCAAGCTGACGAATAAGCTGGCCCGCCAGGTCATCGACGGGGTGCTCGATGGCGAGGGCGAACCGGAGCAGGTTGTCGCCGCCCGCGGACTCGAGGTGGTCCGGGACGACTCGGCGTTGCAGGCCGCCGTCGACGAGGCGCTCGCCGCGAACCCCGACATCGCCGAGAAGATCCGCAGCGGCAAGGTCGCTGCCGCGGGCAAGATCGTCGGTGACGTCATGAAGGCCACCCGCGGACAGGCCGACCCGGCGCGGGTCAAGGAACTCGTCATCGCCGCCTGCTCCTGAACCGAATCCGCCGCACCGCGGCGCGCTGACCGGAAACCGGGGGCGCTGGCCCGATAATCGGGTCCATGCCCTCGGTATCGGCCTCGCTGTTCTGGATAGCCCTGTGCGCGGTGATCGCGCCGCTGCTCGCCGGTCTGGTGCCGCGGAAGCTGGTGCCCGAGGTGGTGCTGCTGCTGATCGCGGGCATCATCATCGGGCCGCACGTGCTCGACCTCGCTGCGGCGGGGCCGGAGATCGGTCTGCTGCGTGAACTGGGTCTGGGGATGCTGTTCCTGCTCGCCGGGTTCGAGATCGACACCGACGAGTTGACCGGGCGCGGCGGCCGCCGCGCGCTGGTCACCTGGCTGGTGTGCCTGGTGTTGGCGTTCACCGTGATCGGGATTCTCGGGGCGACCGGCGCGATCGACGCGGAGGTCGCCGTCGCGATCGCGCTCACCTCGACGGCGCTGGGCACGCTGCTGCCGATCCTCAAGGACAGCGGGGTCATCGCCACCCCGCTCGGCCGGACCGTCCTCAACCACGGCGCGGTCGGCGAGCTGGGGCCGGTGGTCGCGATGGCGGTGCTGCTCGGGTCGCGCGGGACGATCGGATCGGTGATCGTGCTCGGCCTGTTCACGGCCGCCGCGGTCGCGGTCGCGTTCATCCCGGCCGCGGTGCGCCGCGAGGGGTCGAAGGTGCTTTCGATCATCCGGCTCGGCTCCGAGACCACCGCGCAGACGACGGTGCGCCTGACGATCCTGCTGCTCGTCTCGCTCGGCGCGCTGGCCGCGCTCTTCGACGTGGACGGCATCCTCGCCGCGTTCGCGGCCGGGTTCATCCTGCGCCGGGCCTTCCCGCGCGGGGACGAGAAGCTCGAGGCCAAGCTCGACGGGTTGGCGTTCGGGCTGCTGATCCCGATCTTCTTCGTGACCTCGGGCATGGCCATCGACGTGTCCGCCGTCGCCGCGAATCCCGGTGTCCTGGTGGTCTTCTTCGTCCTGATCCTGCTGGTGCGGGGGGTGCCGGTGTTCGTGGCCGAACGCTTCGACCGCGGCCCCGACGGGACGGCGACGCCCCCGCAGGTGCTGGCGCGGGCCCGGGTCGGGCTGTACGCCGCGACCGGCCTGCCGCTGATCGTCGCGGTGACTCAGGTCGCGGTCGACGCCGGGCAGATGACCACCGCGAATGCGTCAATCCTGGTCGCGGCGGGCGCGATCACGGTGCTGCTGCTGCCGACCGCGGCGTCGCTGCTGGACCGGCGGCCTGCCCCGACACCCGCAGGCTGACCGCCGCCGCGGCGTGGCGATCAGTCGAAGCCGCCGCCGCCCTGGGGTGCGGGGATTCGGACCACCCGGTCGTCGTTCGGCCCAGGAGCCTCGCCGCCGGACCTGTTGACGGTCGATACCCAGACCTCGCTGTTCGCGCCGAGCGCGGCACCGCCGAGCCGGCCGTACTTCTCCTGCGCGATCAGCGACGGCGCGGCCTGCGCGGCACCGGTCCGTCCGTCGATCGGGAGCACAGCGAGGGCCTTGCCGTCGCCGAGCGCCACCGCGACCCCGCCGTCGACGGCGGTGCAGCCTGCGACACCGGGCCGGTCCGGCCACGTCCACACCGGCGTTCCGGTCGCGCCGTCCGCCGCAACGCGCTGCAGCCGATCCTCGAGGACGGTCCGGTCGGTGACCCACACGCCACCGCCGAGGGGATTGACGCACACGTCTCCTGCCGTGCCGATCCCGGAGAGCAGCACCTGCGGCGCCGGATGGTCCTGCGCAGGGGTGAGCCCGGTGACCCGGAGCAGCTTCCCGGCGAGCGAGGCGGGGTCCGTTGCGGCCGCGGGGTTTCCGGCGTTGCCGGTGAGGACCGCGAGTTCGCTCGGCCCGGTGAAGACGAGGGCGCCCGCGTTGCCACGTGCGCCGCGCGGGATGCCGGTCAGGACGTCCTTCGGGGTGTCACCGGGGGCGACTCGCACCACCCGGTTGTCGCCCGCCGTGGTGATGTAGGCGTACAGGAGGTTGTCCTCGGCGTAGGTGGGGGACAGGGCGATGTCGAGCAGGCCGCCGTCGCCGGAGCCGTCGACGGCGACCCGCGCCACCTCCTGGACCGGCGCGCCGGGCGCGACCCGCAGGATCCGTCCGGTCCGGCGCTCGGTGACCAGGGCGGACTGGCCGCCGGGCAGCATCGTGACCGAGGCGGTGGTGTCCAGGCAGGTGGCGATGACCGCGGGGTCGGGATCGACGCACGGCGCGGGCTCCGTTGTCGTCTCGCCGGGGGTCGTGGTCGGCGGCGGTGTGCCGGGCGACCGGGGTTCGACGTCGCCCGCGGAGAACGTCGGCACCGGAGTGAACGGGGTCGATGCGCTGTCGTCGAAGCGTGCGCAGCCGGTGAGGGCAACCGCGGCGAGCGTGGACAGCGCCGCGGTGCGGTACGCCGCACGAGAGATCGCCATACCTGGCACGGTACGACAACGGTCCGCCCGCGCGCCGAACCGGTCGGCGGTGACCCACCCGTTCTACGCTGGATTTCGTGACCGACAACCCGCGACAGCACAAGGACAGTGACGGCTTCGGGCCCGCGGCGGCGAGCCCGTTCGACCAGCCGACGGAACGGTTCCCCACGAGCGATGACGACCTCGGGTTGATGCCGACCGAACAGATCCCCTCGTACGGGGGCGGCGACCACCCCGACCCGGCGCCGCCGCACCCGACCGAGGAGTTGCGGACGGCGGACTCCTACGACCGCGAGCTTGCCGCGGCACTGGCCGCGCCCGTAGCGGCGCCGGAGGCGGTGCCCCCGGCGGCGGCGCAACGGACCCCGCGCGGCACCCTCGACCTGGGCCTCCTCGTGCTGCGGGTCGCGGTCGGTGCGGTTGCCCTTGCGCACGGTCTGCAGAAGCTGTTCGGGATCTGGGGTGGCCCGGGACTCGACGGCTTCGAGGCCTTCCTCGTCGAGTCGGGCTTCGAGCAGGCGCGGTGGCTGGCCCTGGCCGGGGCGATCGGTGAGGTGGCCGCCGGGGCGCTGCTGATCCTCGGGCTGTTCACCCCGCTCGCCGCGGCCGGTCTGCTCGCCGTCCTGATCAACGCCTGGTGTGTCACCCAGGCGGCGGAACCGGGCCTGCAGTGGTTCGCCCCGGACGGGCCCGAACTCGAACTGCTGCTGACGGCGATGCTGGTCGCGATCGTGCTCACCGGCCCGGGCCGCATCTCCGTCGACGGCCGCCGCAAGTGGGCGACCAGACCGCACGTCGGGTCCTTCGTGGTGCTGCTGCTCGGCGTCGCGGGCGGGGTGTGCCTGTGGATTTTCCTCAACGGGGCGAACCCCCTGTCCTGACACCCGAACGGGTGAGGGGCACCTTGGACCGGTCGGACCGGTCGAAGGTGCCCCTCACCCGAGGCGGTGTGGCTACGGGACCTGCCGGACCGCACCCTTGTCGGCGGAGGTCGCGAGCGCGGCGTACGCGCGCAGAGCGGTCGTGACGGTGCGCTGCCGGTCGACGGGCTGCCACGGTCGCTCGCGGGCCTCCATCTTGGCGCGCCGCTCGGCGAGGACCGCATCGTCGACGAGCACCTCGAGGGCGCGGGTGGTGACGTCGATGCGGATCTGGTCGCCGTTCTCCACCAGCCCGATGACGCCGCCCGCCGCCGCCTCGGGCGAGATGTGCCCGATCGACAGGCCCGAGGTGCCGCCGGAGAAGCGGCCGTCGGTGACGAGCGCGCACACCTTGCCGAGGCCCGCGCCCTTGAGGAATGCGGTGGGGTGCAGCATCTCCTGCATCCCGGGGCCGCCCTTCGGGCCCTCGTAGCGCACCACGATCACGTCGCCCGGCTTGATCTGCTTCTGCAGGATCACCGAGACCGCCTCCTCCTGCGACTCGACGACGACCGCCGGGCCCTGGAAGGAGAACAGGTCCTCGTCGATTCCCGCGGTCTTGAGGATCGCGCCGTCGACGGCGATGTTGCCGCGCAGCACGCACAGGCCGCCCTCGACGGTGTACGCGTGCTCGAGGTCGCGGATGCAGCCACCCGCGGCGTCCGTGTCCAGTGCGCTCCACCGGTTCGCCGTGGAGAACGGCTCGGTGGTGCGGACTCCGCCCGGCGCGGCGTGGAAGAGTTCGATGGCCTCGTCGGACGCCTTGCCGGAGCGGATGTCCCAGGTGTCGAGCCACTCGTCGAAGCTCGCGGTGTGCACCGTGGACACGTCGGTATGCAGCAGTCCGGCGCGGCGCAGTTCGCCGAGGATCGCGGGAATTCCGCCCGCCCGGTGCACGTCTTCCATGTGGTAGTCGGAATTCGGGGAGACCTTCGACAGGCACGGCACCCGACGGCTGATCGCGTCGATGGTGGTCAGGTCGAAGTCGACCTCGCCCTCCTGCGCGGCGGCGAGGGTGTGCAGCACCGTGTTGGTGGAGCCGCCCATCGCGACGTCGAGCGCCATCGCGTTCTCGAACGCCTTGGGGGAGGCGATATTCCGGGGAAGCACCGACTCGTCCTCGTCGCGGTAGTACCGCAGCGCGGCCTCGACGACGGTGGTGCCCGCGCGGGAGAACAGCGCGCGCCGCGCCTCGTGGGTGGCCAGCGTCGACCCGTTGCCGGGCAGCGACAGCCCGAGCGCCTCGGTGAGGCAGTTCATCGAGTTCGCGGTGAACATCCCCGAGCAGGACCCGCAGGTCGGGCAGGCGCTGCGCTCGACCTCGTCGAGCCCGTCGTCGGTGACGGCGTCGTTCGCGGAGGCGGAGATGGCGGTGATCAGGTCGGTGGGGGCTTGCGCGACACCGCCGACGACGACCGCCTTGCCCGCCTCCATCGGTCCGCCGGAGACGAACACCGTCGGGATGTTCAGGCGCATCGCGGCGTTGAGCATGCCGGGGGTGATCTTGTCGCAGTTGGAGATGCACACCAGCGCGTCGGCGGTGTGCGCGTTCACCATGTATTCGACGGAGTCGGCGATGATCTCGCGGCTCGGCAGCGAGTACAGCATGCCGCCGTGGCCCATCGCGATGCCGTCGTCGACGGCGATGGTGTGGAACTCGCGCGGCACGCCGCCCGCGGCGCGGACCGCCTCGGCGACGATGTCGCCCACGTTCTTCAGGTGCACGTGACCCGGGACGAACTGCGTGTAGGAGTTCGCGATCGCGACGATCGGCTTGCCGAAGTCGGAGTCCGTCATGCCGGTGGCGCGCCACAGCGAGCGGGCTCCGGCAGCATTGCGTCCGACGGTGGTGGTGCGTGACCTCAGCGGGGGCATGGGCGTCCTTCGCTCATCGGGGCGCGCACCGGTCCGGTGGGCTGGGGCCGGAGAACGCGCCGGGTATCCCCCCAACGGTACGCGCGGGTCAGTGGGCGTCGGGAGCCGACTCCGCCTCGTTGCCAGTCGACTCCGCCTGCTCGGCGTGCTCCCGGTCGTGGCGTTCGCGTTCGATCCGGTCGGCGACGGCGTACGGGTCGGTGACGCGGCCGCCGCTTGCCTCGGCGATCAGCGGCAGGCGGCCGAAGGTGACGACCGGCAGCGACTTCTCGGTGCCGTCGGTCAGTTCGGCACGCGCCCAGCCGCCGCGCTTGGGGAACCGGAATCCCTTGATCTCGTCCCAGGAGATGACCTCGCTGCTGAACACCCGGCGGACGTGCAGCCCGCTGGCGTCGACGACGGTCCGGACCCGCAGCATCCAGTAGGCGACGCCGACCGGGACGAGCCAGAGGACCGACACCCACGGCGGGCTGGCGAAGATCACGAAGCTCAGGCCGAAGGCGAGCAGCAGGACGCCGAGCAGTCCGAGGCTCGAGATCTGAATGGAGTGGCGGACCGGTTCTGCGGTGGGGGCGGGTCCGCGGGTGTGGGAGGATGGGGACGGTGGCACGGGCTGCGATGGGGACGACACCACACCATTCTCGCATTCGCAGCTGGCGCTCTCACATTCTGGGACAGCATGCTCAAAAAAGTTGACTGTTCACCCTTGACGCGCCTACCTTCTATCGCGTGAAGCAGAATGAGTTGCTCGTAATCGGCCGGCGCGTCGTCGCCTGAGTCGATACTTCCGTCAACTCGCACAGCACGACGCGCCACCCTCGTACAGCAGACAATGCTGACGGGGGTTTTTTGTTGCCCGGAATCAGCTCGAACCGTCAACACCAGAGGAATCACCAGTGAGCGCACCAACCGCACGGCCGCAGCCAACGCCGCGCAAGGCCGGGGCTCAGCCCGGACCGACGACGGCAGCCCCCCAGCCCGGCAACCGACGCCAGGTCGCACCCGAGCGGGTCACCGGCGCCCAGTCCGTGGTCCGGGCACTCGAGGAGCTCGAGGTGGACACCGTGTTCGGCATTCCCGGCGGCGCGGTCCTCCCGGTTTACGACCCGCTGTTCGACTCGCAGAAGGTGCGGCACGTCCTGGTCCGGCACGAGCAGGGCGCCGGCCACGCCGCGACCGGGTACGCCCAGGCCACCGGCAAGGTCGGTGTCTGCATGGCCACCTCCGGCCCCGGCGCGACGAACCTGGTGACCCCGCTCGCCGACGCGCAGATGGATTCGGTTCCCGTCGTCGCGATCACCGGGCAGGTCGCGCGCAGCCTGATCGGCACCGACGGCTTCCAGGAGGCCGACATCTCCGGCATCACGATGCCGATCACCAAGCACAACTTCCTCATCACCGATCCGATCGACATCCCGCGGATCATCGCCGAGGCGTTCTACCTGGCGTCCTCCGGTCGGCCGGGCGCGGTCCTCGTCGACATCCCGAAGGACATCTTGCAGTCGCAGACCACCTTCTCCTGGCCGCCCGAGATGCGGCTGCCCGGCTACCGTCCGGTGTCCAAGCCGCACGGCAAGCAGGTGCGGGAGGCGGCCCGCCTGATCGCCGAGTCGGCGTCGCCGGTCCTCTACGTCGGTGGCGGCGTCATCAAGGCCGAGGCGTCCGCGGAGCTGCTCGAGCTCGCCGAGCTCACCGGGATCCCGGTCGTGACCACCCTGATGGCCCGCGGCGCGTTCCCCGACAGCCACCGGTTGCACTGCGGCATGCCCGGCATGCACGGCGCCGTCGCCGCCGTCGCCGCGCTGCAGCGCTCGGATCTGCTGATCACCCTCGGCGCGCGGTTCGACGACCGGGTCACCGGTCAGCTCGACTCGTTCGCCCCCGACGCGAAGGTCATCCACGCGGACATCGACCCCGCCGAGATCGGCAAGAACCGGTACGCGGACGTGCCGATCGTCGGCGACTGCAAGGAGGTCATCGTCGAGCTGATCGAGGCGATCCGCGCCGACCTGGCCACCGGAACCACCTTCGACCTCGGCGCGTGGTGGGAGTACCTGGACGGCCTGCGCACCACCTACCCGCTGGCGTACGGCAAGCCGTCCGACGGTGCGCTCTCGCCCGAGTTCGTGATCGAGGCGGTCGGCAGGCTCGCCGGTCCCGACGCCGTCTACTGCGCGGGCGTCGGCCAGCATCAGATGTGGGCCGCCCAGTTCGTCAAGTACGAGAAGCCGCGCACCTGGCTCAACTCCGGCGGCCTCGGCACCATGGGGTACGCGGTCCCGGCCGCGATGGGCGCCAAGATGGGCGCCCCGGAGAAGGAAGTGTGGGCCATCGACGGCGACGGCTGCTTCCAGATGACCAACCAGGAGCTCGCGACCTGTGCGGTCGAGGGCGTGCCGATCAAGGTTGCCCTGATCAACAACGGCAACCTCGGCATGGTCCGGCAGTGGCAGACCCTCTTCTACGAGGAGCGGTACTCGAACACGAACCTGGGCACCCACGGCGCGGTCCGCATCCCCGACTTCGTCAAGCTCGGTGAGGCGCTGGGCTGCCACGCCATCCGGGTCGAGCGGGAGGAGGACGTCGAGGCGGCGATCCGCGAGGCGCAGTCGATCAACGACAAGCCGGTCGTGATCGACTTCATCGTCGGTGCCGACGCCCAGGTGTGGCCGATGGTCGCGGCGGGCACCAGCAACGACGAGATCCAGGCGGCGCGGGGCATCCGTCCGCTGTTCGATGACGACGAGTCGGTGGCCGAGCCGACCGTCATTCACCAGGCGATGGAACGCGAGCAGCGTTCGGCCGCGTCCGCTGCAGCGGGAGAGGAAGACAAGTGAGCACCAGCCACACCCTGAGCGTTCTCGTCGAGGACAAGCCGGGCGTGCTGGCCCGGGTGGCCGCACTCTTCTCCCGGCGTGGATTCAACATCGAGTCCCTCGCCGTCGGCGGCACCGAACTGCCCGACATCTCGCGGATGACGATCGTCGTCACCGTCGACGAGTTCCCGCTCGAGCAGGTGACGAAGCAGCTCAACAAGCTCGTCAACGTCATCAAGATCGTCGAGCAGGAGGGGGAGGCGTCCGTCGCGCGCGAGCTGGTGCTCATCAAGGTGCGCGCCGACGCCAGCGTCCGCACCCAGGTCATCGAGGCGGTGAACCTGTTCCGCGCCAAGGTGATCGACGTCTCGCCGGAGTCGCTCACGGTCGAGGCGACCGGTACCCGGTCCAAGCTCGACGCGCTGCTCCGGATGCTCGACCCGTACGGCATCCGCGAGATCGTGCAGTCGGGTGTCGTCGCGGTCGGACGTGGCCCGAAGTCGATCACGGCCACCCGCTAGCTAAGTTCTACTCATTCCCGCAAGGCTGTATCCAGAGGAGAGGTAATACCAGTGGCAGTCGAGATGTTCTACGACGATGACGCCGACCTGTCGATCATCCAGGGCCGCAAGGTCGCGGTGATCGGTTATGGCAGCCAGGGCCACGCGCACTCGTTGAGCCTGCGCGACTCCGGGGTCGATGTCCGCATCGGTCTCAAGGAGGGCTCCAAGTCCCGCGCGAAGGCCGAGGAGCAGGGCCTGACCGTCGGCACCCCGGCCGAGGTCGCCGAGTGGGCCGACGTCATCATGCTGCTCGCGCCCGACACCGCGCAGGCGTCGATCTACACGAACGACATCGAGCCGAACCTCAAGGACGGCGACGCGCTGTTCTTCGGACACGGCCTCAACATCCACTTCGACCTGATCAAGCCCCCGGCCAACGTCACGGTCGGCATGGTCGCGCCGAAGGGCCCGGGCCACCTGGTGCGTCGTCAGTTCGCCGACGGCAAGGGCGTCCCGGCCCTGATCGCGGTCCACCAGGATCCGAAGGGCGAGGGCCAGGCCCTGGCGCTGTCCTACGCGAAGGGCATCGGCGGTACCCGCGCCGGCGTCATCAAGACGACCTTCAAGGAGGAGACCGAGACCGACCTGTTCGGTGAGCAGGCCGTCCTCTGCGGTGGCACCGAGGAGCTCGTCAAGACCGGCTTCGAGGTCATGGTCGAGGCGGGCTACGCCCCCGAGATGGCCTACTTCGAGGTGCTGCATGAGCTCAAGCTCATCGTCGACCTGATGTACGAGGGTGGCATCGCCCGGATGAACTACTCGGTGTCCGACACCGCGGAGTTCGGCGGCTACCTGTCCGGTCCGCGGGTCATCGACGCGGGCACCAAGGAGCGGATGAAGGCGATCCTCGCGGACATCCAGTCCGGCGAGTTCACCCGCCGCCTCGTCGCCAACGTCGAGAACGGCAACACCGAGCTCGAGGGCCTGCGCAAGGCGAACGCCGAGCACCCGATCGAGGTCACCGGCAAGAAGCTGCGCGACCTGATGAGCTGGGTCGATCGCCCGATCACCGAGACCGCCTGAGCGGCTTCGCCACTGTGCGTGATTTTTACCCCGATCGGGGTAAAAATCACGCACAGGCGCGGTAGCGCGGGGCCCGATGCCCTCCCGGACAGTGCACCTGTTCCGGAGGGCATCGGGCCCGTCCGCTTTCCGGGGGCGAGGCGGCCGACACGCGTACCCGGTGATGCGCGTGCGGATCGTTCCCGCGTCCACGATGTGGTACTGCCGACCCGCGGGGTGATACCGAACTGTGGGGGCAACTAAGCTGTCCGGGTCACGAACTTTGCGGGCACCGCACCGCGCCCCGGTTCGGTGACGATCCGCCCAGACACCTAACACAGGGAGTTCGCTCGTGAGCCAGAATGGCCGTCCCGTTGTCCTGATCGCCGACAAGCTCGCACAATCGACCGTCGATGCGCTCGGAGACGGTGTCGAGGTGCGCTGGGTGGACGGCCCCGACCGTCCCGCCCTGCTGGCCGCCGTGCCCGAGGCGGACGCCCTGCTCGTGCGTTCCGCGACCACCGTCGACGCCGAGGTCCTCGCCGCGGCCGCCAAGCTGAAGATCGTCGGCCGCGCCGGCGTCGGGCTGGACAATGTCGACATCCCGGCCGCGACCGGGCGCGGCGTCATGGTCGTCAACGCGCCGACCTCCAACATTCACTCGGCCGCCGAGCACGCCGTCTCGCTGCTGCTCTCGACCGCCCGTCAGATCCCGGCCGCCGACCGCACGCTGCGGGAGAAGACCTGGAAGCGCTCCAGCTTCAACGGCACCGAGATTCTCGGGAAGACCGTCGGCGTCGTCGGCCTTGGCCGCATCGGTCAGCTGTTCGCGCAGCGTCTCGCCGCGTTCGAGACCAACCTCATCGCGTACGACCCCTACCTGCCCGCGGCCCGCGCGGCGCAGCTGGGTATCGAGCTGGTCGACATCGACGAGCTGGTCGAGCGTGCCGACTTCATCTCGGTGCACCTGCCCAAGACCAAGGAGACCGCGGGCCTGATCAACGCCGAGCGCCTGGCCAAGGCCAAGGACGGCGTCATCATCGTCAACGCCGCCCGCGGTGGTCTGATCGACGAGGACGCGCTGTACGACGCGCTCGTGAACGGCAAGGTTCGCGCCGCCGGTCTCGACGTGTTCAACACCGAGCCGTGCACCGACTCCAAGCTGTTCGACCTCGACAACGTCGTCGTCACCCCGCACCTTGGCGCCTCCACCTCCGAGGCCCAGGACCGCGCGGGCACCGATGTCGCCAAGTCCGTGCTGCTGGCCCTGGCCGGCGAGTTCGTGCCGGACGCCGTCAACGTCTCCGGCGGCCCGGTCGGCGAAGAGGTCGCGCCGTGGCTCGAGCTGGTCCGCAAGCTGGGCCTGCTCGCCGGCACGCTGTCGACCGAGGCCGTCCAGAACGTCCAGGTGATCGCGAGCGGCGAGCTGTCCGCCGAGAACGTCGACATCCTCGGTCTCGCCGCGCTGCGCGGCCTGTTCTCCGCGAGCAGCGACGAGGCCGTCACGTTCGTCAACGCCCCGCAGCTCGCCGAGCAGCGCGGCGTCACCGTCGAGGTCGAGAAGCACAGCGAGGCGCAGACGCACCGCAGCGCCGTCGAGGTGCGCGCGGTCGCCGCCGACGGCACCGTCACCACCGTCGCCGGTGCGCTGACCGGCCTGCAGCAGGTCGAGAAGATCGTCGCCGTCAACGGCCGCAGCTTCGACCTGCGGGCCGAGGGCCACAACATCGTCGTGCACTACACGGATCGGCCGGGCGTGCTCGGCATCCTCGGCACCGTGCTCGGCACGGCGGGCATCGACATCCAGGCCGCTGCGCTGAGCCAGGACGCCGAGGGCGAGGGCGCCACCGTGATCCTGCGCGTCGACCGCGTCGTCGGTGACGCCGAGGTCGCGCAGATCACCTCGCAGCTCGACGCGCGTGTGGCGCAGGTCGACCTGTCCTGATCGTCCCGGTCTGACCACGTGGCCGCGACCGTTGACGAAACGGTCGCGGCCACAGTCAGATTCACCCCCAGTAGCTACGAGAAGAGAGTGTGTTCATGAAGCTTGCGGTCATCCCCGGTGACGGCATCGGTGTCGAGGTCACGGCCGAGGCGCTGAAGGTGCTGCGGAAGCTGGTTCCCGACGTGGAGACCACCGAGTTCGATCTCGGTGCCAAGCGGTACAACGAGACCGGCGACCTGCTGCCGGACGCGGAGCTGGAGTCGATCCGTCAGCACGACGCGATTCTGCTCGGCGCGATCGGTGATCCGCGGTACGTTGCCCCCGGCATCCTCGAGCGTGGCCTGCTGCTGAACATGCGCTTCCTGCTCGACCACCACGTGAACCTGCGCCCGGCCCGCACCTACCCGGAGTCGACGTCGCCGCTGGCCGCGAACCCGGACATCGATTTCCTCGTCGTCCGGGAGGGCACCGAGGGGCCGTACACCGGCAACGGTGGCTCGATCCGGGTCGGCACCCCGCACGAGGTCGCCACCGAGGTGTCGGTCAACACCTGGTTCGGTGCCGAGCGCGTCGTCCGCGCCGCCTACGAGCTGGCGCAGAAGCGTCGCAAGCATCTGACGCTGATCCACAAGACGAACGTGCTCTCCAACGCGGGCCGCATCTGGACCCGCGCGATGGAGCAGGTCGGCGCCGAGTACCCGGACGTCGAGACCGCGTACTGCCACATCGACGCCGCGACGATCTACATGGTCACCGACCCGGCGCGGTTCGATGTGATCGTCACCGACAACCTGTTCGGCGACATCATCACCGACCTGGCAGGCGCGGTCACCGGCGGTATCGGCCTCGCCGCGAGCGCCAACATCGACGCCTCCGGCACCAACCCGTCGATGTTCGAACCCGTGCACGGGTCGGCCCCCGACATTGCGGGCCAGGGCATCGCCGACCCGACCGCGGCGATCCTGTCGGCTGCGATGCTGTTGCGCCATCTCGGTCGCGAGGACGACGCGGCGCGGATCGAGCGCGCGGTCGAGGCCGATCTCGCTGCCCGTGGCGACGCGCCGATCGTCACGACCGACGTCGGCGACCGGATCGCGGCCGCGGTCTAGTACGCGCCACACACGCGCCCGCGAGCCGTCCGGCTCGCGGGCGCGTGTGTGTCTGTGGACCGGTCGTCCGAGGCCGGTTCAGCCGAGCGAACGTGCCGTTCATTCGACCAGATCGACTGAACGCTTCCGTTCAGTCGATCAGATCGAGCGGATGATCCGTTCACTCGGGCGGTGTGGAGCGGATGGGCCCGGTGGTCCGATCGTCGGGACGGTGCGCGCGCCTCGGCCGGGCGGATCAGGTGCGGGCGGGGTGGTGGGTGGGGACCAGGGGTGCCGCGGCGGCGGGCATCAGGGCGGCGACAGCGAACGCGGCGGGGAACCCGATCACGCCGATGACCGCGCCGAAGACCGGGCCGACGGCCGCCGCGGCGATGAACTGTCCGGTGTTCTGGATGCCCAGTGCCCGGCCGCTCCAGTAGGGTCCCGCGATCTCGGCGACCGCGGTGAACGCGAGACCGTTCGGAGCGACGGTGGTCACCGACGCGACGACCAACAGTGCAACGGCGACCGGGGACCCGGTTGCCGCTGCCGCCGCCAGGGCGAGCATCGACACCGAGACGGCCAGTGCGACCGTCCGCAGGGGGCGCAGTCGGCTGCCGACCCGGTCGGACCAGACGCCGGCGGCGACGCGTCCCGCCGCGCCGAGGAACTGTGCGGCGGTGATGACGATGCCCGCGGACGACTCCGACCACCCCCGGTCGGTCACCAGCCAGACCAGGGCGTAGGTCCACACGACGTACTGCGGGACCACCAGCAGGATCGAGGTGGCGTGGATGCGTTGCAGCGTGCCGGTCGTCCGGTACGGGTTGGCGAGCAGGCCGAGGTCGGCGGCGTCACCGGGCGCGGGCCGCGGCGGATCCGCGATCCAGATCGCGCATGCCGCGGCCGCCAGCGCACACGCCGCGGCGGGGAAGGCCAGCGCCCAGCCGATGCCGTGATCGCGGGCCAGGACCGGGACGGTCATCGCGGCGACCGCGACACCGAGCGGCAGCGACATCTGGCGGATGCCCATCGCGAGTCCGCGCTGGTGGGGCGGGAACCAGCCGACGACGACGCGTCCACTGGCGGCGTTGGCCGCGGCGGCCGCTGCGCCGCCGAACGCCAGCAGCACCGCGAGTGCGGGCAGGGCCGTGACGACGGTGGCGGCGGTGGTGGACGCGGCGGCCAGCGCCAGCCCGGCGGCCAGGACGACGCGCTCGCCGTATCGGTCGGCCAGCGCGCCCCAGGCGACCAGGGTCAGCATCACGCCGACGATCGGTGCCGACGCGAGCGTGCCGGCCTGCGCGAGGGTGAGGCCGTACTCGTCGTGCAGCGTGGGGATCAGGAACGCGGTCCCGTTCACCAGGACCGCCTGCGCGGCCTGGGCGGCGACGCCGAGCCCGAGCATCGCCGCGCGGCGCGTGGTGCTGACGGTGTGCTGCGCGGTATCGGTCATGACGTCACGCTACGACCGTGCTTCTCATGTAGTGAAATTGATGTCCCAAAATATGGAATAGGTCTAGGATTCGGGCATGCGCCTAGGTCGAATTGCCAGCCCGGATGGGGTCGCCTTCGTCTCGATCGAGGGGGAGGGGGACGCGCGCACGGCGAAGGAGATCGCCGAGCATCCGTTCGGCACCCCGACGTTCACCGGCCGCAGTTGGCCCCTCGCGGACGTGCGCCTGCTCGCCCCGATCCTCGCGAGCAAGGTGATCTGCATCGGCAAGAACTACGCCGCGCACGCCGCCGAGATGGGCGGCGAGGCGCCCGCCGATCCGGTCATCTTCCTCAAGCCCAACACCGCGATCGTCGGCCCCGGCGCACCGATCGTGCTGCCGCCGAGTTCCAGCGAGGTCCACCACGAGGGTGAGCTGGCCATTGTCATCGGCCGCCCCTGCAAGGATGTGCCCGCGGCGAAGGCGCTCGACGTGGTGCTCGGCTACACCGTCGCCAACGACGTGTCCGCGCGTGACCATCAGCGCCACGACGGCCAGTGGACCCGGGCGAAGGGGCACGACACGTTCTGCCCGTTGGGGCCGTGGATCGAGACCACCCTCGACGCCTCCGACGTCGAGATCCGCACCGAGGTGAACGGCGAACTCAGGCAGCGCAGCCGCACTTCGCTACTGCTGCACGATATTCCGAAGATCATCGAGTGGATCTCGGCGGTCATGACGCTGCTGCCGGGCGACGTCATCCTGACCGGAACACCGGAAGGCGTCGGGCCGATCGTCGCGGGCGACAGCGTCAGCGTGACCGTCGAGGGGATTGGGACGCTCACCAACCCCGTCGTCGCGAAAGGCTGATCGGGCGGCCCGACGGTGCGGGGGAGGACTAATCTGGGAGGGACCCGCGGTCTCAACGAGACCGTCCTCCTCCAACCCAAGTGAGCCATGACCACCAGCGAAGTGCGCGTCCGTTTCTGTCCGTCTCCCACTGGAACCCCGCACGTCGGGCTCGTCCGCACCGCCCTGTTCAACTGGGCGTACGCGCGGCATCACGGCGGCAAGTTCGTCTTCCGCATCGAGGACACCGACGCGGCGCGCGACTCGGAGGAGTCGTACCAGGCGATCCTCGACGCGCTGCGGTGGCTCGGCCTGACCTGGGACGAGGGCCCCGAGGTCGGGGGGCCGCACGAGCCGTACCGGCAGTCGCAGCGCCGCGATCTGCACCTCGAGGTCGTCGCGAAGCTGGTCGAGGCGGGCGAGGCATACGAGTCCTTCTCGACGCCGGAGGAGGTGGAGGCGCGGCATCACGCGGCAGGCCGCGACCCCAAGCTCGGGTACGACAACTTTGACCGCACCCTGACCGAGGAGCAGCGGGAGCTGTACCGGTCCGAGGGGCGTAAGCCGGTGATCCGGTTGCGCATGCCCGACCACGACCTGACCTGGGTGGACCTGGTCCGCGGTGAGACGACGTTCAAGGCGGGCACGGTCCCGGACTTCGCGCTCACCCGTGGCAACGGCATCCCGCTCTACACGCTCGTGAACCCCGTTGACGACGCGCTGATGAAGATCACCCATGTGCTGCGCGGCGAGGACCTGCTGTCGTCGACGCCGCGGCAGCTCGCGCTGTACGAGGCGTTGCGGCGCATCGGTGTCGCCGATTTCACACCGGAGTTCGGGCACCTGCCGTTCGTGATGGGGCAGGGCAACAAGAAGCTGTCCAAGCGGGATCCCGAGTCGAATCTCTTCATTCACCGCGACCGCGGCTTCCTCCCCGAGGGGCTGCTGAACTACCTGGCCCTGCTCGGCTGGAGCATCGCCGACGACCGCGACGTCTTCTCGCTCGACGAGATGGTCGCGGCCTTCGACATCGCGAAGGTCAACTCCAATCCCGCGCGGTTCGACCAGAAGAAGGCCGACGCGATCAACGCCGAGCACATTCGGTTGCTCGACTCCGCGGACTTCGCGGCCCGGCTCCGCGCGTACCTGACCGCGCACGGTCACCCCGTCGACGCCGTGACGGCCGAGCAGTTCGACACCGCCGCGGAGCTCGTGCAGACCCGCATCGTGGTGTTGTCGGACGCCTGGGACCTGCTCAAGTTCCTGTTCGTCCCCGACGCCGACTTCGCGATCGACGAGGCCGCCGCAGCGAAGAACCTGGGCGCCGACGCGGCGCCGGTGCTGGATGCGACCATCGCCGCACTGGACGGGCTCGGCGCGTGGGCGACCGCCGACCTCGAGGCCGCCCTCAAGGCCGCGCTGATCGACGGTTTGGAGCTCAAGCCGCGCAAGGCGTTTGCTCCGGTGCGGGTCGCGCTGACCGGGTCGCACATCAGCCCGCCGCTGTACGAGTCGATGGAGCTGCTGGGCCGCGAGAAGACCCTCGGCCGCCTGCTGGCGGCCCGCGCGAGCATCGTCTGACCCTCCGCCGGCTGGTCGGGTGGCTCAGATTGGGCTCCTGACCAGCCGATTTGGAGAATGGCGGGTGGGCTTTGCTAAAGTTCTCCTCGGTTCGAACGACAGCAACCGCCGCGCAGCGGAGGCCGTCGGGAGAAGCCATTGGGGTATGGTGTAATTGGCAACACAGCTGATTCTGGTTCAGCCATTCTAGGTTCGAGTCCTGGTACCCCAGCGGAAATTCGGTGAGTGTTCACTGTGCTGTTTCGACAGCACAGCGGCCGTTCGCCGGGTTGCCATGCAGTACACGGCACGTTCCCTGGCCCCGTCGTCTAGCGGCCTAGGACGCCGCCCTCTCAAGGCGGTAGCGCGGGTTCAAATCCCGTCGGGGCTACCACGGAGAGCGTGCCGATCGTCTGCAAGTCCTGGCCCCGTCGTCTAGCGGCCTAGGACGCCGCCCTCTCAAGGCGGTAGCGCGGGTTCAAATCCCGTCGGGGCTACAAAACGAAAGACCCTCCGGTATCCGGAGGGTCTTTCGTCGTTGGACGGGAACGTCCGTCAGCCGCTCTTGCGGCGGAACTCACGCTTGTGGTCGGCGGGGCCATGCGAGTTGTGAATCTTGGAATCGCCTGCCGGTGCGTTGCCGTGCATCGAGTGCTGATGACTCTTGCGCTCGAGTGCCTCCCGGAACTGCTCCTTGATGTGTTCACTCTCGGATTCGGTCACGGTGCGGTCCTCCTCGATCGTCGATCTCCGGTGGATGGGGTCGCACCGTGACCGTACCGCGCCGACGTGCCCCCGTCGCGGCAATATTTCGCGGCACGGATGCGGTCGGGCGGGGGCGGTGTCAGAGAAATTCGGCGGTGCTGCCGCCGAGCGGCATCGACGGCAGGCCGAGCTTGCGGTGGTCCCACGACCGCACTCGGTCCGGCTTCACCCGCACCGCGACTCGCTTGTTGAGCATCATCTCGATCGCGGGATCGACGTCCTTGCGGTACGGGCCGGTGTACCGCTCCCAGATGCTCACGCCGACGGACCACAGGGCGTCGGGATCCTCGACGATCTCGGCGGTGCCCTCGAACGAGACGCCGCGCAGGGTGTCGTAGGTGTGGCCGTCCTCGATCATCACCGTGATGCGGTTGTCGCGGCGCAGGTTCACCGCCTTCTGCGACTTCGCCTTCGTCTCGAACCACACTTCGCCGTCGATGATCGCGTACCACATGGCAATCAGGTGGGGTGCGCCGTGCGGGCCGATGGTGGCCATCGTTGCGACGCGGCTGTGTTCGACGAACTCGGTGATCTCGGCGTCGGTCATCGTGACCTGTGCCCGCTGGTTGGTGCCCACTGCGACGGTCCTCCGGTTTCGGATTTTCTGGAACGTGTTCTCACGCAGCACTGTGCCACGTGGGTGTCCGCCGGGGGAGGGGATGGGCGCCGAATCCCACTCAGAGGCGCTTGTGCAGCGCTTCCGCGGCGGCGAGCAGGTCCGCCGCCCACCTGGCGCCGGGGCGTCTGCCCATCCGGTCGATCGGTCCGGACACCGAGATCGCCGCGACGACGCTCCCGGTGCGGTCGCGGACCGGGGCGGCGACGCTGGCCACGCCGGGTTCGCGTTCGGCCGCGCTCTGGGCCCACCCTCGTTTGCGTACCTCGGTGAGGACCCGCTCGCTGAACAGGGCATCGGGGAGCACGCTGCGTTGGACCTGTGGATCCGACCAGGCGAGAAGCACTTTGGCGCCGGATCCCGCGGTCATGGGCAGCCGGGCGCCGACGAGCACGGTGTCGCGAAGGCCGGTGGGCGGCTCCATCGACGCGACGCAGACCCGCTGCACCCCTTCGCGTCGATAGAGTTGCACGCTCTCGCCGGTGATCTCACGCAGTCGCGGCAGCACCAGGGCGGCCGCCTCGAGCAGATTGTCGTGTGCGGTCGGTGCCAGTTCCGCCAGGCCGGGGCCCGGGCGCCACAGGCCGTCCGCGTCGCGCGCGAGCAGTCGGTGCACCTCGAGGCCGACGGCGAGGCGGTGCGCCGTCGCACGGGGGAGGCCGGTGCGCGTGCACAGCTCCCCGAGAGTGCACGGCGCCTCCGCGACGGCGTGCAGGACCGACATCGCCTTGTCGAGAACCCCGATGCCGCTGACCGCCTCGGGAACGCTATGCTTTCTCATAGGTCGATATTATGCGTCTCGCATTCTGAGATTCCTAATCGGACACTCTCGCGGGATGTGCACGGCAGGACGATGGCAACGACCACGAACCGAGAGATGATGGAGGTCGGATCCTCGGCGGGCCAGCCCATAACCCGCGAGCCGACCGATCACGAAGAGGTGGAGAACATGGCCAGCAGAGGGCGCACTCTTGCGGAGAAGGTGTGGGACGACCATGTCGTCGTCCGGGGCGAAGGGGAGGGCTCGGCGCGTCAGCCCGACCTGATCTACATCGACCTGCACCTCGTGCACGAGGTCACCAGCCCGCAGGCGTTCGACGGACTTCGGTTGGCCGGACGGCAGCTTCGTCGTCCGGACCTGACGATCGCGACCGAGGACCACAACGTCCCGACCGTCGACATCGATCAGCCGATCGCCGATCCCGTTTCGAGACTTCAGGTCGACACGTTGCGACGCAACTGTGAGGAGTTCGGGGTCCGGTTGCACCCGATGGGTGACCTGGACCAGGGCATCGTGCACGTCGTCGGTCCGCAGCTGGGGCTGACCCAGCCCGGCATGACGGTCGTCTGCGGCGACAGCCACACCTCCACGCACGGCGCCTTCGGTGCTCTGGCAATGGGAATCGGCACCAGCGAGGTCGAGCACGTGATGGCGACGCAGACCCTGTCGCTGCGCCCGTTCAAGACGATGGCCATCACGGTCGACGGTGAGATGGCCGATGGTGTCACGAGCAAGGACCTGATTCTCGCCGTGATCGCGAAGATCGGTACCGGTGGGGGGCAGGGCTACGTGCTCGAGTACCGCGGTGAGGCGATCCGCAAGCTCTCGATGGAAGCCCGAATGACGATCTGCAACATGTCGATCGAGGCGGGCGCGCGGGCCGGGATGATTGCACCCGACGAGATCACCTACGAGTTCGTCAAGGGGCGTCCGCACGCCCCGACCGGCGCGGACTGGGATGCCGCGGTTGCCGCGTGGAGCGAGCTGAAGACCGACGACGATGCGGTTTTCGACGCCGAGGTCCACATCGACGCGTCGGCGCTGACCCCCTTCGTCACGTGGGGAACCAACCCGGGCCAGGGTGCTCCGCTGGGGGAGCGGGTGCCGAACCCGGAGGACATCGTCGACGAGAGCGACCGCGCGGCAGCCGAGAAGGCCCTGGCCTACATGGGGCTGGAGGCGGGCACGCCGCTCCGCGAGGTCTCCGTCGACACCGTCTTCGTCGGTTCGTGCACCAATGGGCGGATCGAGGATCTGCGTGCGGTCGCGGGAGTTCTCAAGGGCCGCAAGGTTGCCGACGGGGTCCGCATGCTGATCGTTCCCGGTTCGATGCGGGTGCGGGCCGAGGCTGAGGCGGAGGGGCTCGGTGAGATCTTCACGGCAGCAGGGGCGCAGTGGCGTCAGGCCGGCTGCTCGATGTGCCTTGGCATGAACCCGGACCAGCTCGCCTCGGGTGAGCGCTCGGCGTCGACGTCGAATCGAAACTTCGAAGGCAGGCAGGGCAAGGGCGGTCGCACCCATCTGGTTTCGCCGCTCGTCGCCGCCGCAACCGCGGTGCGCGGGACGCTGTCGGCGCCGGCGGACCTCGACTAGAGACTCGGAACAGGTAGGAGATATTTCGATGGAAGCCTTCACCACTCACAAGGGCATCGGCGTCCCGCTGCGACGGTCCAATGTCGACACCGATCAGATCATTCCCGCGGTGTACCTAAAGCGCGTCACGCGTAGTGGTTTCGAGGACGGGCTGTTTGCCGGCTGGCGTGCCGATCCCGGATTCATCCTGAACCTCGCCCCGTACGACAAGGGCACCGTACTGGTAGCGGGACCGGACTTCGGCACCGGCTCCTCCCGTGAGCACGCGGTGTGGGCGCTGTCGGACTACGGATTCCGGGTCGTCATCGCATCGAGGTTCGCGGACATCTTCCGTGGCAACGCGGGCAAGGCCGGTCTGCTGGCCGCTCAGGTGGAGCAGTCCGACGTCGAACTGCTCTGGAAGGCGCTCGAGGAGCAGCCCGGTCTGGAAATTGTCGTGGATCTCACGTCGCGCACGGTGAGTGCTGGAAGTCTGGTGGTGCCCTTTGCCATTGACGACTACACGCGCTGGCGTCTGCTGGAGGGACTCGACGACATCGGATTGACGTTGCGCCAGGTAGACGCGATTTCCGAGTTCGAAAAGTCAAGGCCGTCATGGAAACCGACCACCCTTCCGGCCCGGGTCGACGGCAGCGACGGGTAGGGGCGCTAAGCACATCGGACGCCGGAAATGGGTAGCCACGCCGCTGAGAGAGGCATGAGAATTGGCGTGGCACATAGACTCTTGCCCATTTCCGGTTTACCGTGTTTGCTAGTCGGTCCGTCAATGGGCCATTGGTTTGCGGAGGAACATCCAATGAACAAAGCAGAGCTCATTGATCAGCTGACCGAACGGTTGGAGTCTGATCGTCGTAGCGCCACCGATGCGGTCGAGCACATCGTCGACATCATCGTCCGCGCGGTGCACGCCGGCGAGAACGTCACCATCACCGGCTTCGGTGTCTTCGAGCAGCGTCGTCGTGCGGCGCGGGTCGCGCGTAACCCGCGCACCGGTGAGACCGTCAAGGTTAAGCCGACGTCGGTGCCTGCCTTCCGCCCTGGCGCCCAGTTCAAGTCCGTCATCGCAGGAAAGCAGAAGCTGCCCGCGTCCGGCCCGGCCGTGAAGCGTGGTGCGGCCGCCGCGGCTCCCGCGAAGAAGGCCGCCGCGAAGAAGACGGCGGCGAAGAAGGCCGCGCCCGCCAAGAAGGCCGCCGCGGCGAAGAAGGCCACGGCCACCAAGGCGACGGCCGCGAAGAAGACCACCGCAGCCAAGAAGGCCGCCCCCGCCAAGAAGGTCACCGCGGCGAAGAAGGCCACGGCCACCAAGGCGACGGCCGCGAAGAAGACCACCGCAGCCAAGAAGGCCGCCCCCGCCAAGAAGGCCACGGCCACCAAGGCGACGGCCGCGAAGAAGACCACCGCCGCCAAGAAGGCCGCCCCCGCCAAGAAGGCGACCGCAGCCAAGAAGGCCGCCCCCGCGAAGAAGGCACCGGCCAAGAAGGCCCCCGCGAAGAAGACCACCGCCCGCAAGCGGTAGGCCTCGACGCACGGAAGAGGGGGACGACGGGCAACCGTCGTCCCCCTCTTCTTTCGTGTCAGTGCCGTTCAGGCCTCGGGGAGGGCGCTGTCGACATGGTTCGCGTCCACCAGTCGGCCCCCGGACATCGACAGCACCCAGGTGCTGCCCTTTCGATTGCGCGCGGCGGGGAGGGTGACACCGTCACGATCGGCCCAGCGCTGCAACAGATCGGGGATGACCCGGCCCTGGCTGCAGATCACCTGGACCCCGCCGCGGGCCGCGATCTTGCGCACGAGGGACTGCGTCGTCGCCGGATCGTCCAGGTACGACTCCTCGGTCAGCGCCGGTTCCACCCCGATGCCGACCCCGAGGTCGCGGGCGAGGGGTTCGACGGTTTGCACACAGCGGACCCGGTCGGCGGCGTGGATCTCGGTGGCGCCGAAGGCCCGCAGCAGCGTCGAGAGCGCCTCGGCCTGCCCGCGCCCGACCTTGTCCAGGGGCCGCTGGGTGTCATCACCCTTGTATCGGGTGCGCCGACCCGCCTTCGCGTGCCGTACCAGCAGCACCGTTGTTGTGTCGGCGGGAACCTTGAGGAAGCGGCGGGTCACCTTGAGATCCACCGGGTACGACAGTGCGGCCGGAACGTCCTCGGGGGGGAGCCACCGCAGTTCGTCGACCTCGTCGTTGGGCACGAACAGGCCACCGCGCGCCTCGGCCGCCCAGTAGTCCACCCGCTTGCGTTTGCGATGTCCGGGTACCTCGTAGGCGACCCGGGTGACGTGCCTGCCCAGCTGGACCCTCAGGCCCGTCTCCTCCTCGACCTCGCGCAGCGCGGCAACCACCGGTGTCTCACCGGGATCGAGCTTGCCCTTAGGGAAGGACCAGTCGTCGTACTTGGGGCGGTGGATCAGGGCGATCTCGATCTCGTACGGGTTGGTGGGCGACTTTCGCCACAGCACCGCCCCCGCCGCGAAGATGTTCGCCTTGATCGACGTCGACCCGGCCTTCGGGCCATCCGACTTCGTGCTCACGGAGTTCCTCCTGTCGGGTGGTCGGGGCCTATGCCGTGCGGCCGCGTCGGCTGCACATCAGTTCCTCCTGATGCTCGCGCACCTGCTCGCCGCGGGCCGGGGACGCCGCCCAATGCCCGTCGGACTGCAGCACCCAGCACCGGGTCGTCGGGTCGAGCGCGGACTCGAAAATCTCGCCGAGTTGGCCGGTGAGGCGCGGATCCTTGACCTGGGCCATCACCTCGACCCGCCGATCGAGATTGCGGTGCATCATGTCGGCGCTGCCGATCCAGAACTCGCCAGCGCCCTCGAAGTGCATGATCCGGGAGTGCTCGAGGAACCGGCCGAGAATCGAACGGACCTCGATGTTCTCGCTCAGGCCCGGCACCCCCGGCCGCAGTGCGCAGATCCCGCGGACCACGACCCGGACCGGGACGCCCGCCTGCGAGGCGCGGTAGAGCGCGTCGATCACCTGTTCGTCGACGAGCGCGTTGGCCTTGAGTCGGATGCCCGCCGGTCGACCGGCCAACCGGTGCTCGATCTCGGCATGGATGCGAGCAACGATGCCGGCACGAACCCCGTGCGGGGCGACGAGAAGGTTGCGGTAGTTGGCCTTTCGGGAGTACCCCGTCAACGTGTTGAACAGGTCGGTCAGGTCGGCGCCGATCTCGGGGGCCGCGGTGAGCAGCCCCACGTCCTCGTAGAGTCGCGCGGTCTTCGGGTTGTAGTTGCCGGTGCCGATGTGGCAGTAGCGGCGGATTGTCGACCCCTCGCGCCGGACGACGAGGCAGGTCTTGCAGTGCGTCTTGAGTCCGACGAGTCCGTACACGACGTGCACGCCCGCCTGCTCCAACTTGCGTGCCCACTTGATGTTCGCCTGCTCGTCGAACCGGGCCTTGATCTCCACGAGCGCGACCACCTGCTTGCCCGCCTCGGCCGCGTCGATGAGCGCATTGACGATCGGGGAGTCGCCCGAGGTGCGGTACAGCGTCTGCTTGATGGCGAGCACCTGCGGGTCAGCGGCCGCCTGCTCGATGAACCGCTGCACGCTGGTCGAGAACGAGTCGTACGGATGGTGCACGAGGACGTCACCGTCGCGCAGCGTCGAGAAGACGCTCTTGGGTGTCTCGCGTTCGCCGAACGCCGGGTGGGTGGCGGGGACGAACGGGGCGTCCTTGAGCGCGGGCCGGTCGACGCCGTACACCTGCCACAGGCAGGACAGGTCGAGCAGGCCCGGCACCTGGATCACATCGCCGGGGTCGACGTCGAGTTCGCGCAGCAGCAGCTCGAGCATGTGGTCGGTCATGTCGTCCGCGACCTCGAGCCGGACCGGGGATCCGAAGCGGCGGCGGGCAAGTTCGCGTTCGAGGGCCTGCAGCAGGTCCTCGTCGCGGTCCTCCTCGACCTCGAAGTCGGCGTTGCGGGTGATCCGGAACGCGTGGTGCTCGACGATCTCCATGCCGGGGAACAGCACGTGCAGGTGCGCGGCGATCAGCGCCTCCATCGGCAGGAACGCGGGGATCGCCCCCGGTCCGTCAGCTCGGGTGACCCGGACGAAGCGGTCCACGTTGTCGGGCACCTTCACGCGGGCGAAGTGTTCGCCCCCGGTGGACGAATCCTTCACCGTCACCGCGAGGTTCAGGCTCAGCCCGCTGATGTAGGGGAACGGGTGGGCGGGATCGACGGCCAGCGGTGTCAGCACCGGGAAGACCTGGTCCCGGAAGTACTCGGAGAGCCGGCCTGCCTCGTCCTCGTCGAGGTCCGACCACCGGATGATCGAGATGCCCTGCCGCGCGAGCTGCGGGAGCACCTGGTCGAGGAAGGTGCGGGCGTGCAGTTCGGCGATCTCCTGGGTGCGTTCGCCGATCAGCGCCAACTGCTCGCGCGGGGTCAGCCCGTCGGCGGAGCGCACCGACAGCCCGGTCTCGTCGCGGCGCTTGAGCCCCGCGACGCGCACCATGTAGAACTCGTCGAGATTCGACGCGAAGATCGCGAGGAACTTGGCCCGCTCGAGCAGCGGAAGGGACGGGTCCTCCGCGAGCGCGAGAACCCGCGAATTGAAGTCGAGCCAGCTGAGTTCGCGGTTGAGGTAGCGATCGTCGGGGAGCGGCGCCACCGAACCGTCGACCGACCGGGGTGTCGCGGCGGGGGGCGCGGTCGGGATCACCGGGAGGTGTCCGGCGACGGGTGACGGGCCGAGGACCTCGCCGTCGATCGCCGTCTTCTTGGCCGTGTCGGGTCCCGCGCCTTCGCCGTTGCTCACGGCTCGATCATCCCCCAGATGGCGAGGAGGCGACAATCCGACGACGGCGATTCGAGATGAACGTCGAGCGACCGTTTCACCACCCGAGCGCGCGAAGCACCCGCGCCGTCTCCGGGCCAGCGCCCAACGCGGCCGCGGCGTCGAGATCGGCTGGCGTGTCCACATCGAGGCGCAGCCCTGGCCAGTTCCCCGTCAACGCCGCTGCCCCCGAATCGATGTGTTTGCGCGCCGAATCCGCACCGAACTGCGGTGCGAGATCGGCCGCCGTCGCGGCGATCAGGGCGGCCGTCCCGGTGCCGTGATGATCGACGACCACCGCACGCCGGTGCGGCAGCGCGGCCGTCACCGCGGCGGTAAGTTCGTCCGCGGACAGGCACGGCAGGTCGCCCTGGAGGGCGACGATCGGCACCCCCGGCATGCCGAGCCGCCGAGCGGCCGAGTGCAGCACCGAATTCAACGGGTCGACGGCGTGCTCGTCGGGGTCCGCCAGGTGCGCCGCGCCCGCGGTCTCGGCGACGGCAGCCACCGCCGCGTCCGGGGTAATCACCGTGACACCCGCGACGGCATCCGAGGACCGCGCGGCGGTGAGCGTGTCGCGCAGCATCGCCAGCACCAGCGCGGCCCGCTGCGCGCGGTCGAGACGGGACGCCAGCCTGGACTTCGCGCGCCCGAGGTCCTTGACGGCGATCACCACGTGGGCGCGCACCGCCGTCGAGGGTGGGGGTGCGCCGGTCATGCCGCCAATCCTGCCAGTGCCACCGACGGCGGACACGGGGGCGTCATGCGCACCGCCGGTCCCCACCCCGGTACTACTGTCGTCACTGCCAACATGGAGCGGGAACGGTCGGAGGGCAGATGGTCAGGGCGGCGGTACTGGGTGCGGGTTCGTGGGGAACGGCGTTCGCGAAGGTGCTGGCGGATGCCGGGACCGAGGTGACGATGTGGGCCCGTCGCGAGGAGGTCGCCACCGCGATCACGACGACCCACGCCAATCCCTTTTACCTGGAGGGTGTCGCGCTGCCGACGACCGTGACCGCCACCAGCGATCACACCGCGGCGGTCGACGGCGCGGATCTCGTGGTCCTCGCCGTGCCCTCCCAGACGCTGCGCGAAAACCTCGCCGGCTGGGCGCCGGCAATCGGACCGGACGCGACCCTGCTGTCGCTGGCCAAGGGTATCGAGTCGGGCACGCTGATGCGGATGAGCGAGGTGATCACGGAGGTCGCGGCAGTGCCGCCGGGGCGGGTGGCCGTGCTCTCCGGCCCGAACCTCGCGCGCGAGATCGCGGTCGGTCAGCCCTCCGCCACCGTGATCGCGTGCGTCGATCACGATCGGGCTGTTGGAGTTCAAAAGGCGTGTGCCACAGGATATTTGCGGCCGTACACCAACGTCGACGTGGTCGGCTGCGAGATCGGTGGTGCCTGCAAGAACGTCATCGCGCTCGCGTGTGGCATGGCGTCCGGGCTCGGATTCGGGGAGAACACGAACGCCTCCATCATCACCCGCGGCCTCGCCGAGATGATCCGGCTCGGTGCCGCGCTCGGCGCCAACCCCGCGACGCTCGCCGGCCTGGCCGGTGTCGGGGACCTGGTGGCGACCTGCTCGTCGCCGCTCTCCAGGAACCGAACCTTCGGCGCGCACCTGGGGCAGGGCGGCACCCTGGCCAGTGCCCAGGCCGCGACCAAGGGGCAGGTGGCCGAGGGCGTCAAGTCGTGCACCTCGGTGCGCGCGCTGGCAGCACGGCACGACGTGGAGATGCCGTTGACCGACGCCGTCCACAAGGTCTGCCACGAGGGACTGTCCGTGCCCGAGGCGGTCGGCATGTTGCTCGGCCGCCGAATCAAACCCGAGTAGGTCGCAAACCCGCGTGCGCCGACCGCCCGCCGCCAACGGTAGGGTTTCCGGGTGAACAATCCTCGTACCAGGGTCGCGGTCGTCTTCGGTGGCCGAAGCAGCGAGCATTCGGTGTCCTGCGTGTCCGCGGGCAGCGTCCTGCGCAACCTCGATCCGGACGTCTACGACGTGGTGCCGATCGGCATCACCCCGGACGGTGCGTGGGTGCTCGGCTCCACCGACCCGGACACGCTGACCATCGACGGTCGCGCGCTGCCGTCCGTCGACGCGTCGGGTGCCGCCCTGACGCTGACCGCGGACCCCACCCGGCCCGGCGCGGTGGTCGCGCTCGACCCCGAGCGGGCCGGTGAGATCCTCGCGTCCGTCGACGTCGTGTTCCCGGTGCTGCACGGCGCCTACGGCGAGGACGGCACCATCCAGGGCCTCCTTGAGCTTGCCGGTGTGCCCTACGTCGGTCCCGGCGTGCTGGCCAGCGCGGCGGGCATGGACAAGGAGTTCACGAAGAAGCTGCTCGCCGCAGAGGGGCTGCCGATCGGCCACCAGGTGGTGCTGCGGCCGGGTGCCGCGACGGTGACCGCGGCGGACCGGGAGGCGCTCGGGCTGCCGGTCTTCGTCAAGCCCGCCCGCGGGGGTTCCTCGATCGGCATCACCCGGGTCACCAGCTGGGACGGGCTCGATGCGGCGATCGCGCATGCCCGCAGTCACGACCCGAAGGTCATCGTCGAGGCCGCGATCATCGGCCGCGAGGTCGAATGCGGCGTCCTCGAGTTCCCGGACGGCACCGTGCGGTCGAGCGTCGTCGCGGAGATCCGCATGCCCGAGATCACCGACGATGACGGCGCGTTCTACGACTTCGACACCAAGTATCTCGACGACATCTGCGAGTTCGACGTGCCCGCCAAGCTGGACGACGCCGTCGGCGACGAGATCCGCGCGATCGCGGTGCGCGCGTTCGAGGCACTCGACTGCCAGGGCCTCGCCCGCGTCGACTTCTTCGTCACCGAGAACGGCCCGGTCATCAACGAGATCAACACGATGCCGGGGTTCACTGCGATCTCGATGTTCCCGCGGATGTGGGACGCGGCCGGTGTCGACTACCGGACGCTGGTGTCCACGCTCGTCGACACCGCGCTCGCGCGCGGGACCGGCCTGCGCTAACGCGCCCCGAGCCGCCCCGAGCGCCCCGAGGTCCCCTCCACCCCGACCCGCCCCCACCCCGAGTGAACGGAAGCGTTCAGTCGATCTAATCGACTGAACGTGCCGTTCACTCGGCGGTGGGGGCACCGTCTCCGGGCCCGCCGACTGATCGAGGGACGCGATCAGGGGTTGGGGATCGGCGCCGGGTCGATCGGCGTCGCCTCGAGGGCGCCCGACAGCGCGGCGGACGTGTCCTGCAGCGGCGTCGGGCCAAGCCCGTGCGGGATGGTCACCGCGACGTACACGCCCCGGTCCACGGCGAACCAGGTGCTGGCGTCGAGGCCTTCGTCGCCCGGAATCTCCAACCACTGCACACCGTCGACGAGCTGCAACGCGCTGGCCGCGTCGAACTCGCTCGGCCGGTCGAGGCCGCACCGCAGCACGATCTCCTGCGCGTCGGCCGACTGCCACGCCGCTGCGCCCTCCGGGGCGGGATCCACGAGTTCGGCGCGGCTGAAGTCGCCCAACCGGTCCGGCAGCGTGTCGATCAGTGCGGTGCATTCGGCGGACCCGGACGCGGGCGCGGGCACCGGGCCGAGCGCGACCGGATCGAGCGCCGGGTTGCGGTTCGCCACGATGGCCGCGACGACGATGCCCCCGACCAGCGCGACGGGCAGCGCGACCGCGGCGGCGATCAGGGCGGGGCTGCGGCGGGTATCGGACGGATCGGTGGCGTCGGTGGTGCTCACGGTGCTGTTCTGTGCCGTTTCGTTCAGGGGATTGTTGTCGTCGGGGATTGGAGACGGGATGCTCACGCGGTCGTGGCCACCTCGCAGGTGAGGGTGCGGGTGATTCCGGCGACCCGCTGGATCCGCTCGACGACCGGGGTGAACCCGGAGCCGGCCCCGTCATCGACACGGACCACCACGTCGTAGGGGCCGGTCACGTCCTCCGCGGTCAGCACCCCCGGCAACTGCCGGATGCGGTCGGCGATCACCGTCGCCCTGCCCACCTCGGTCTGGATCAGTATGTACGCCTGCGCCACCGGTGGGCCCCTTCCCAGTGCAGGGCCCCGCCGCCTCGGTAGAGTCGCGGTGGCCCTGGCTGTCGTGCTCGGCCGGATCGAGTCCCGGCCGCCTCCCAGGGTACCGCGACCGCTTTCGACGAAAGGCCCGTCATCGACACACCGGCTTCGGAGCAGTTCCCGGACCGCGGACCCACCGTTGCGGATCTCGGGGAGTTCGCCGTGATCGACCGGGCGGTGGCCGGACGCGTCCAGCCGGACACCACGGATCTCGGACCGGGCGACGACGCCGCCGTCGTGCGCGCCGCCGACGGGCGGGTGGTGGTGTCCTCGGACATGTTGGTGCAGGGCAGGCACTTTCGGTTCGACTGGTCCACCCCCGAGCAGGTGGGGCGGAAGGCGGCCGCGCAGAACGCCGCGGACATTGCGTCGATGGGGGCGTGGCCGACCGCGTTCCTCGTCTCGCTCGGCTGCCCGCCGGACACCCCGATCCGGGTGGCGGACGCCCTGAGCGAGGGGATCTGGGCGGAGGCGTCCGCGCTCGGCGCCGGGGTGGTCGGGGGGGACACCGTCCAGTCCGATCAGGTGGTGCTGTCCCTCACGGTGCTCGGCGACCTGCGAGGCCGCGACGCGGTGCTGCGGGCGGGTGCCCGACCCGGGGACCAGGTGGCGGTCACCGGGCGGCTCGGGTGGTCCGCCGCCGGCCTCGCCCTGCTCGTCGCCGACAACCGCGACTTCCCGGAACTTGTTGATGCGCACCGTGTTCCGACGCCTCCCTACCGCCGTGGTCCGGACGCAGCCGAGGCGGGCGCCACGGCGATGACGGACAACTCCGACGGCCTCGTCGCCGACCTCGGGCACCTGTGCGCGGCGTCCGGGGTACGGGTCGACCTCGACCCGGCAGCCCTGACCCCGGACCCGCCGCTGCGTGCCGCCGCCCAGACGCTGGGCGTGGACCCGTCCGCCTGGGTGCTGACCGGTGGCGAGGATCACTCCCTCCTCGCGACCTTCCCCCGCGGCGCGGCCCTGCCCGACGGGTGGCGCCGCATCGGCGTCGTGCGGGCCGGTGCCGGTGTCACCGTCGGCGGGCGCGCGTGGTCGGGGTCGGGAGGCTGGCAGAGTTTCGGCTGACCCGCGGGATCAGTCGAGCGGTTCGAATTCGCCAAGCGTCCAGGTCCGGTCGAACCACGGCTCGAGCGGGCCATACAGGCGAAACAGCGGAAACCACGACTTGCCGGGCAGCGTCTCGACCCAATTGGATTCCCTGCCCGCGGGCGGGGTCGGGCCGAAGAACAGGTCGTGTGAGCCGTCCTCGTTGGCGACCAGGTCGCCGGAGTTGCTCGCCACCGCAGGCCAGATCGTCGACGGAACCTGAATCAGCGACCGGGTCTGGGTGTCGTACACGTCCACCGCCCAGAAGTTCTTCACCGGCGGATTGGGGTCGACGTGCAGCCGGTAGCTGCGGCCGCCGTCGAGGATATCCCCGCGCGCGTCGTGCACGGTGTAGGCGTAGGCCGAACCCGCTCCGACCTTGGCGTGCGCCATCGCCGGGGTGATGACGGTCGCGATGTAGTGGAACTGCGTGCGCGCGTCGAGAAGTCGGGCGCCGTCACGGAGAAATTCGTGGTTGCCGCCGACGAAGGCGTTGTTCCACGACCCGTACAGCGACGCCTCCGGATCCCGCGGCGCGAAGGACAGTGCCCGCGCCATCCCGGCACCGATGCGGGCCGCGCTATCGAGGATGCCGCGCATCCGGTCGTCCGGCTCGAACGGCGTGCCCTTCACGATGCCGATCGCCGCGAGCTGGCCGGCCCGTTCCGGGTCGAGCGCCTCGGTCGGCTCCTCCTGCACGAGTTCGTCGACCTCGAAGAAGAACGACAGGTCGTTCGCGTGGACCGTGTTGAAGGGCGCCTCCTCCACCCAGTTGACCCACTCGTTGGCTGGCGGGGAATCCGCCTCACCCAGCGGGTAGATCCGGGTCCGCTGCATGTCGGCGACGCCGCCGAGCGCGCGCAGCACGACCCAGTTCGTATGGGTCGGGCTCCGCAACACGAAGTAGCCGTCCGGCACCTCGCCGGTGTAGCCGGGCGGGAGGAACAGGTAGTTGCCGCCAAGGCCGTGGTCGGGTCCGGGAATGCCCATGTCGGTGACGTAGCGGAACCAGAAGTCGTCGACGACGCACATCGAGTTGGGTGGCGCCTCGATCACCGTAGGCCCCCAGGCCTTGAGGTCGAGGAAGGTGGTGCCGTAGGTGGTTTCGGTGTTCGGAGTCAGCGCGAGCCCGCGTGAATTCGCCCGCGGATCCGAGTAGCCGATCGTGCGCGGGGAGTCGATGCCCAGCGTGCGGAGGCCGCGGCGGAACGCGACCAGCGACGCACCGGGCACGCAGTTGAGGAACACGTCGATCCCGCGAATCAGGTCCAACGCGTCGTAGATCGACGTCACCGTGTCGGGGAGCGGCACCCCGTCAAAGAACCGGAGGTGCCCGAACGGGGTGTCGATGCCGTCCGGCGACGAGATCGACGCGATCGCGTCGGTCAGGCCCGGCGGCGTCGAACCGGGAATGGACGTGTCGTGATTCACCATGTGCAGCACCTCTCGACTGAACCGATCCGTGTCACCACACGATAGGGATTCCGGTGGCAGGGCCGCCTCACTCGATGGGGGTGAATCCGGAGGCCAGGCCCGCGCCGGGGCACCATCACCCGGGGCGTATGGGCGTCGATAGGCTGACCGCATGACCAACAGTGCACGCGGACAACGCCCGTCCACGGTCCGATCTCGCCTCGGGCGCAGTGGGACGGCCGCCGCCGGTCGCGGGCTGCACCGATGACGCCCCGTCCGCTCGATGAGCTGGTCGAGCCAGGCTGGGCGCAGGCGTTGGCGCCGGTTGCCGATCGGATCGCGGCGATGGGGGAGTTTCTCCGCGCCGAAAACGACGCAGGCCGCGGCTACCTGCCCGCGGGGGAGCACGTGCTGCGCGCGTTTGCCCAGCCGTTCGACGAGGTGCGGGTCCTCGTGGTCGGTCAGGATCCGTATCCCACCCCGGGACATGCGGTGGGACTGAGCTTTTCGGTGGCGCCGCAGGTGCGTCCGGTGCCGCGGAGCCTGACCAACATCTTCACCGAACTCGGGTCGGACCTCGGCGTCCCGACCCCGTCGACCGGCGATCTGACACCGTGGGCCAAGCAGGGGGTGCTGCTGCTGAACCGGGTGCTGACCGTGCAGCCGGGTCAGGCCGCATCCCATCGGCGCAAGGGCTGGGAGGAGGTCACCGAGCAGGCCATTCGCGCGTTGGTGGACCGGACCGATCCGAGCGGGCGGCGGCGTCCGCTCGTCGCGGTCCTGTGGGGTCGGGACGCCGGGACGCTCAAGCCGATGCTGGGGGACACCCCGGTCGTGGAGTCCGCGCATCCGTCCCCGCTGTCCGCGTCCCGCGGCTTCTTCGGGTCGAGGCCCTTCAGCCGCGTCGACCGGCTCCTCGAGGATCAGGGGGAGAAGCCGGTCGACTGGCGGTTGCCCTGACCTGCCACCCGCCGAGCGAACGGATCATTCGGTCGATCTGATCGACTGAACGCTTCCGTTCACTCGGCCGGGCGGGGTGGGCGGGTCGGCGGTCAGCGCAGGGACGTGAAGTCGGGGGCGCGCTTGGCGACGAACGCGTCGACGCCCTCGCGGCCCGTTGCGCCGCCGGACGCAGCGGAGATCGCCGCCGCCTCCGCGTCGAGCTGATCCGACAGGGTGGACTCCTCCGACCGGGCGAGGAGCTCCTTGATGCCCGCGTAGGACGCGGTCGGCCCCGTCGCGAGTCGCTGCGCCAGCTGTTGGGCCTGCTCCTGCACCTCATCGTCGGCGACGACGCGGCTCAGCACGCCGAGGCGGACGGCCTCGTCCGCGTCGAGGACGGCATCGGTGAGGAGGATCTCGCGGGCCCGGCGACTGCCGACGATCCGCGGCAGGTTCCAGGACATGCCGCCGTCCGGGGTGAGCCCGATTCCGGGATAGGCGGGGCGCAGTTTCGTCGAGGCGCCGCCGAGCGCGATGTCCGCCGCGCACACCAGGCTCATGCCTGCGCCCGCCGCCCAGCCGTGCACCGCCGCGACGACGGGAACCGTCGCGGCGGCCAGCAAGCGCACGAGGTCGTGCAGTTCGTTGGCGATGCCGAGGATGTAGGCGGGTCGGTCGTCGGCGGCGGCGAACGCCCGGACGTTACCGCCCGCGCAGAAGTTCGCGCCGTCACCGACGAGCAGGATCGCGCCTGCGGCGATCTCGCCTGCGGCGAGTGCGCGCAGCGCGGTGGTGCCCTGGTTGACCGCGTCGGAGTCGAGTGCGGTGCCGTTGTCGGCGGTGGCAATGGCGATGCGAAGCACGTCGCCGACAAGGCGGACGTGGGTAAGGCCGTCGAGAGAAGTCACCGTTGTACCCTATCGGGGCGCCGGAACCGGGTGTGCGCAGCTCCCGGTGGTCGACAGACGACTGTGCCCCCGACACCGGAGGGTGTCGGGGGCACAGTCGATGCTGGGATGAACCTCAGCCGCGGACGACCTTGCCCGCCTTCAGGCAGGAGGTGCACACGTTGAGCTTCTGACGGGTACCGGTTCCAACCTGGGCCCGGACAGTCTGAATGTTCGGGTTCCAGCGACGGTTGGTACGCCGGTGCGAGTGCGAGACCGACTTACCGAAGCCGGGTCCCTTGGCGCAAACGTCGCAGACGGCAGCCATAGTCGCGAACTCCTTGATGTGATGCGGATGGTTTTCAGTTGCGAGCAGGGGACACTGGAGCGCCCCGTGCCAGGCAACCGTGCCAGATTAGCTGGCGCACCCCCGAAAGGCCAAACCGGGTCCGTGGGGTGCGTCGAGGTGAGCGGGCTGTCGGGCCCTGCCGCTAATCTTGCGGCACCGATGATACCGAAGTCACGCGGAGGACGACATCGAGGTGCGCGAGGCCCTGCAGCAGCTGGACGGTGCGGCGTTGCGTCGCTGGGCTTGGGGCTGCGTCGAGGGGCTGACCGGCCGCTGCGAGGACATCAACCGGCTCAACGTCTTCCCGGTTCCGGACTCGGACACCGGCACCAACATCCTGTTCACGATGCGCTCCGCGGTCGACGCGGCGGCGTCGGTACCGGACGGTGCACCGTCCTCCGCGGTCGCCGCGGCCCTCGCCCGCGGAGCGGTGACCGGCGCCCGCGGCAATTCGGGAGTGATCCTGTCCCAGGTGCTTCGGGGGATCGCCGAGGTGGCCCGCGGCGAGCGACTCGACGTCGCCGCCGTGCGCAACGCCCTCAACGAGGCCGCTGTCCTCGCCGCCGAGGCAATCAGCACCCCCGTCGAGGGCACCATCGTCACCGTTCTGCGGCACGCCGCCGCGGCAGCGGACGACCGCCCGGCAGGTGCCGCGCTCGGCGCCGTGGTGACGGCGGCCGCGGAGGCCGCGGTCGAGGCGCTCGCCCGCACCCCGGAACAGCTCGCCGAGCTTGGCAGGGCGGGTGTCGTCGACGCGGGCGGGCTCGGGCTGGTTGTCATCCTGGATGCGCTCGTCGGGGTCGTCACCGGGACCGTCCCGGACCGGTCCGGGCTCGCACTCGACGCCCCCGTGACGGCGGGGGCGGCGCCCGTCGCGCCGCCCGCACCCTGCGCCGGGGACCACAGCGGTCAGGACTACGAGGTGATGTACCTGCTCACCGACTCCGACGCGCGGCGGGTCGGGACGCTGCGCCTGCGGCTCGGTGACCTCGGTGACTCCGTGATCATCGTCGGCGATGGTGCCGGGGCGTGGACGGTGCACGTGCACTGCGTCGACCCGGGCGCCGCCGTCGAGGCGGGTCTGGAGGCCGGGTCCGTGCGCCGGGTCCGGATCGCCTGCTTCGCGCTCGACGCGCTGCGCGGGTCGCGGCCGGCGGCACACCCGCCGACGACGGGCAGGCGCATTCTGGCGGTGGTGGACGGCGACGGTGCCGCGGACCTGTTCGCCGCCGAGGGTGCGCGGGTGCTGCGCGCGAACCCGCCGGTTACCCCGCAGCGGTTGCTGACCGCGATCCGCGGTCTCGACTGCGCGGAGGTGCTGGTCCTGCCGAACGGGGCGCTGCCCGCGCAGGAACTGGTCACGGTCGGCGCGGCCGCCCGCGACGACCACCGCTCGGTGCTGCTGCTGCCGACCTCGTCGACGGTGCAGGGCCTCGCGGCGCTCGCCGTGCACGACGACGGCCGGGCCGCCGCCGACGACGCCTTTGCGATGTCGGAGGCGGCCGCGGCCACCCGGTGGGGCTCGGTGCGCGTCGCCAGGGAGCGCGCGCTGACGTTGATGGGTACCTGCGCGGCCGGTGACGGACTCGGCCTGATCGGGCACGAGGTGGTGGTCATCGCCGCCGACGCGGCCGACGCCGGGCGCAGGCTCCTCGACCAGGTGCTCGGCATCGGCGGGGAACTGGTCACGCTGCTGGTGGGGGCACAGGCGCCCGCTGTGCTCGCCGACGCCCTTGTCGACCATGTCGCGCTGCACCATCCCGGCGTCGAGGTGCACGTGTATCCCGGCGGACAGGACGGCGACCTGCTGCAGGTCGGCGTCGAGTAGGACCTCGAGGCAGGACGAGAAGACTCACGATGGCAACCCTCACCGATCGCATTGATCACCTGCTCGGCGCCAAGGCCGCCGAGCCGCTCGCGCAGGACTTCGAGATCCACACCGTCGAGGACCTGCTGCGGCACTACCCGCACCGCTACGCGACGCAGGGTGCGGAGCTGGGGGAGAGCAGGCCGCCCGAGGGCGCCCACATCACGCTGGTCGCGACCGTCGCGAAGGCCGACGTGGTGTCGTTCAAGAACCGCAACGGCAAGATGCTCCGCACCGTCCTCGAATCCGACAAGCAGCGGGTCGAGGCCACGTTCTTCAACCCGCAGAAGGTGGCGCACGTGATCCGGCCGGGCGTGCGGGCGATGTTCTCCGGCACCGCGAAGTACTTCCGCGAGCAGCTGCAACTGACGCACCCGAGCTACCTGATCTTGCCGGCAGGCGACGGCGAACCCACGGTCGGTGGGCGGGTACGCGGAGCCGGGGAGCTGGCCGGGATGGCGCGCAGCGCGCAGGGCTCCGACGCGGGCGTCGACATGGAGATCTTCGATCGGGAGCTGATCCCCATGTACCGGTCGACGCGGGACGTGGAGACGTGGACGATCGCGAAGTGCGTCCGGCAGGTTCTCGACCAGCTCGACCCGGTGCCCGACCCGCTGCCGGAGGCGACGCGCGAGGAGTTCGGCCTCATGGCCCTCGACGAGGCGCTGCGCCTCGTGCACCGGCCGGAGACCACGCTGGACATCGAGCGGGCGCGGGAGCGGCTGCGCTTCGACGAGGCGGTCGCGCTGCAGCTGGTGCTGGCCCGGCGCAGGCACGCCGTCGACGAGCGGGTGGCCCCCGCCTGCCCGCCGCGACCCGACGGCCTCGCGGCCGCGTTCGACGCGCAGCTGCCGTTCACCCTCACCGACGGTCAGCTCGCGGTGGCGGCGGAGATCGCGGCGGACCTGTCCCGGCCGCATCCGATGAACCGGCTGCTGCAGGGTGAGGTCGGATCCGGCAAGACGATCGTCGCGTTGCGCGCGATGCTGCAGGCGATCGACGCCGGGTATCAGTGCGTGCTCCTGGCGCCGACCGAGGTGCTGGCCGCGCAGCACGCCCGTTCGCTGCGGCAGATGCTCGGAACCCTCGCCCTCGCAGGCGAACTCGGCGCCGCCGAGTACGCGACCCGGGTCACGCTGGTGACCGGGTCGATGTCGGTAGCCGCCAAGCGGGCGGCGCTGAACGAGACGCAGGTCGGGGACGCCGGCATCGTGATCGGCACCCACGCGCTCATCCAGGACGGCGTCGGCTTCTTCAACCTGGGCCTGGTCGTCGTGGACGAGCAGCACCGCTTCGGTGTCGAGCAGCGCGACAAGCTGCGGTCCCGCGCCCGGGAGGGGTTGAGCCCGCACGTGTTGGTGATGACCGCGACGCCGATCCCGCGCACCATCGCGATGACCGTCCTCGGTGATCTGGAGACCTCGACGCTGCGGGAGCTGCCGCGCGGGCGGTCGCCGATCGTGAGCAACGTGGTGTCGGCGTCGGACAAGCCGGCGTGGGTGGACCGGGCGTGGGCGAGGATCTGCGAGGAGGTCGCGGCGGGGCGGCAGGCCTACGTGGTGTGTTCCCGGATCGGGGAGGGAGACGAGGACGACGAGGCGGGCGGCGAACCGGCACTCGACCTCGACGACCTCTTCGGCGGCGACGCACCCGAAGCCGAACCCGCCCGGCGCGCACCGGTCAGGAAGGCGAAGCCGGCCAGGGGCGGGGACGCTCCGCAGACCGCGGCCGCGGTCGCCGTCTTCGAGGACCTGCGGAGGGGGGCGCTGTCGTCGGTGCGGGTGGGGCTGCTGCACGGCAGGCTGCCCGCCGACGAGAAGGACACGGTGATGCGCGAGTTCACCGCGGGTGAGGTCGACGTCCTGGTCTGCACGACCGTCGTCGAGGTCGGTGTCGACGTCCCCAACGCCACCGTGATGGTGATCGTCGACGCCGACCGGTTCGGTGTCAGTCAGCTGCACCAGCTGCGCGGCCGCGTCGGGCGCGGCGCCCACCAGGGACTGTGCATCCTGATCACCGGCTCGCGACCCGAGTCGCCCGCGTTCCGCAGGCTGAGTGCGGTCGCGGGAACCAACGACGGATTCGAACTGGCGCAGCTGGACCTGGCACAGCGTCGCGAGGGCGACGTGCTCGGTGTCGCCCAGTCCGGGACCACCACGACGCTGCGCCTGCTGTCGCTGCTCGACCACGAGGAGGTCATCGCGACGGCACGCGACTTCGCGCGGCGCGTCGTCGCGGAGGATCCGGATCTGAGCCAGCATCCGGGGCTGGCGTCGATGGTGTCGGCGGGACTCGACGCCGAGCGGCTGGACTTCCTCGACAAGTCGTAGCGTGTCGGTGGCAGCCGACCCTGCCGCGCCGCCCGACCGACCCGAGGAAGTGCCATGACCGACGACCTGTCCGCCCCGTCCGACCTGTCCGCGTACGAGGACGAGCTGGCGGCGATCGAGCGGCGGGTGCGACGGGAATTCTCGTTCGGGCGCAGGCGGCCGGTCGTGATGGCGTTGATGTTCGTCCTCGCCGTCGCGTTGTTCCTGCCGTTCTCCGGTTCGGACTCGGCGGTCACCATCCTGGCCGGCGCGGCCGCCGCCGAGGTGACGGTGCCGCAGCGGCTGTTCCTCGGGTTCGTCCTCGTGATCGGGCTCGGGGTGTCGACGCTCGCGGTGGCCACCCGGCGGTGGGCGCTGTCCTGGCTGGCGATGCTCGGGTCGTCGATGGGGTTCGTGTTCGGGATGCTCGCCTGCTGGTCGCAGCAGTCGCTGCCGGAGGCGACCAGGCCGCAGGGGCTCGGGGCGGGACTGCTGCTCGCGTGGGCGGCGATGGCGCTGCTCGCGATCCAGTGGGCGTCGGTGACGTGGAGCCGCGCGAACGTGATGCCGGCGCGGGGGCGTCGGGAAAATTAGCCGAAATCGCAGCTCACGCGGGGTGGCGGGGTCGCGTGAGGTGGGGCAAGGTAGCGTACTGCATCGTTACAGGCGTCCGATCGTCCGGGGGATTCCCGGATGGTGGAACGCACCGCCATGTTCGCCGTGAACGCAGGGGTAGTTTTCAGCGATGTTCTCAAAAGTCTTGGTTGCCAATCGCGGTGAAATCGCGATTCGGGCATTCCGCGCCTCCTACGAGCTGGGTGCGGGCACCGTCGCCGTCTTTCCGTACGAGGACCGCAACTCGGTTCACCGGCTGAAGGCAGACGAGAGTTACCAGATCGGCGAACAGGGCCACCCGGTGCGGGCGTACCTGTCGATCGGCGAGATCGTCTCTGCCGCCAAGAAGGCGGGCGCGGACGCGATCTACCCGGGCTACGGCTTCCTGTCCGAGAACCCGGACCTGGCCGCCGCCTGCGCCGCGGAGGGCATCACGTTCGTCGGCCCGTCCGCCGAGATCCTCGAGCTGACCGGCAACAAGGCCCGCGCGATCGCCGCGGCGAAGGCGGCGGGTCTGCCGGTGCTGGCGTCCTCGGCGCCGTCCGCCGACGTGGACGAGCTGATGGCGGCGTCCGAGACGATGGAGTTCCCGATCTTCGTCAAGGCCGTCGCCGGTGGTGGTGGTCGCGGCATGCGCCGGGTCGCCGACCGCGCACAGCTGCGCGAGTCGATCGAGGCCGCGGCCCGCGAGGCCGAATCGGCCTTCGGGGATCCGACCGTGTTCCTGGAGCAGGCCGTCGTCGACCCCCGGCACATCGAGGTGCAGATCCTCGCCGACGGGCAGGGCAACGTCATCCACCTGTTCGAGCGGGACTGCTCGGTGCAGCGGCGGCACCAGAAGGTGATCGAGCTGGCGCCGGCACCGAACCTGCCGGACGAACTGCGGCAACGGATCTGCGCGGACGCCGTCGCGTTCGCCAAGCAGATCGGCTACTCCTGCGCTGGCACCGTCGAGTTCCTCCTCGACACCCGCGGCAACCACGTCTTCATCGAGATGAACCCCCGCATCCAGGTCGAGCACACGGTGACCGAGGAGATCACCGACGTCGACCTGGTGCAGGCGCAGCTGCGGATCGCGTCCGGCGAGACCCTCGCCGATCTCGGTCTGAGTCAGGACTCGATCGCCATCCGCGGTGCCGCGCTGCAGCTGCGGATCACCACCGAGGATCCGGCGAACGGGTTCCGGCCCGACACCGGCCGGATCACCGGCTACCGCACCCCCGGCGGTGCTGGCGTGCGGCTGGACGGCGGCACCATGGTCGGCGCCGAGGTCGGCGCCTACTTCGACTCGATGCTCGTCAAGTTGACCTGCCGCGGCCGCACCCTCGAGGCGGCCGTCGCCCGTGCCCGCCGCGCGGTCACCGAGTTCCGGATCCGCGGCGTCGCCACGAACATCCCGTTCCTGCAGGCGGTGCTCGACGACCCGGAGTTCATTGCAGGCAAGGTCACCACGTCGTTCATCGAGCAGCGTCCCGAGCTGCTCACGCAGCGTGCGTCCGCGGACCGCGGCACCAAGATCCTCACCTACCTGGCCGACGTCACGGTCAACAAGCCGCACGGCGAGCGCCCGTCGACGGTGTACCCGCACGACAAGCTGCCCGCCATCGATCTCAAGGCGGCGCCGCCCGCCGGATCCAAGCAGCGGCTGATGGAGCTCGGACCCGAGGGATTCGCCGCCGCCCTGCGCGCGCAGGACGCCCTCGCCGTCACCGACACCACCTTCCGCGACGCGCACCAGTCGCTGCTGGCGACCCGGGTACGCAGCCGCGACCTGCTCACCGTCGCCGGGCACGTGGCCCGGATGACCCCGGAGCTGCTGTCGGTGGAGGCGTGGGGCGGCGCCACCTACGACGTCGCGCTGCGGTTCCTGCACGAGGATCCGTGGGAGCGGCTCGCCGCGCTGCGCGAGGCCATGCCGAACATCTGCCTGCAGATGCTGCTGCGCGGCCGCAACACCGTCGGCTACACCCCCTACCCGGAGACCGTGACCCGCGCGTTCGTGCGGGAGGCCACCGCGACCGGTGTCGACATCTTCCGGATCTTCGACGCGCTCAACAACGTCGACCAGATGCGGCCCGCGATCGACGCGGTCCGGGAGACCGGGACCGCGGTCGCCGAGGTCGCCCTCTCGTACACCGGGGACCTGTCCAACCCGAACGAGACCCTCTACACCCTCGACTACTACCTGAAGCTGGCCGAGCAGATCGTCGACGCCGGTGCGCACGTGCTGGCGATCAAGGACATGGCCGGACTGCTGCGTGCCCCCGCGGCCGCGACCCTGGTGTCGGCGCTGCGCAGCAACTTTGACCTGCCGGTGCACGTGCACACCCACGACACCCCCGGCGGTCAGCTCGCCACCTACCTGGCGGCGTGGCAGGCGGGTGCGGACGCCGTCGACGGCGCCAGCGCCGCGATGGCGGGCACCACCAGCCAGCCTGCCCTGTCGGCGATCGTCGCCGCAGCGGCGCACAGCCCGCGGGACACCGGCATCGACCTCCAGGCCGTGTGCGACCTGGAGCCCTACTGGGAGGCGCTGCGGAAGGTGTACGCGCCGTTCGAATCCGGGCTGCCGTCCCCGACCGGGCGCGTGTACACCCACGAGATCCCGGGCGGGCAGCTGTCGAACCTGCGCCAGCAGGCCGTCGCGCTCGGCCTGGGCGACCAGTTCGAGGAGGTCGAGGCCAAGTACGCGGCAGCGGACCGGATGCTCGGCCGCCTCGTCAAGGTCACCCCGTCGTCCAAGGTGGTCGGCGACCTCGCCCTGCACCTCGTCGGCTCCGGCGTCGACACCGAGGAATTCGCTGCCAACCCCGCAGGCTACGACCTCCCCGACTCCGTCGTCGGGTTCCTGCGCGGCGAGCTCGGCACCCCCGCGGGCGGCTGGCCCGAACCGTTCCGCACCAAGGCCCTTGAGGGCCGCGGCGCCGCAAAGCCCGAGACCCCGCTCACCGCCGCCGACGAGGCCGGTCTCGCGGGCGCCTCCGACGAGCGGCGCGGCACCCTCAACCGGCTGCTGTTCCCCGGCCCGGCAAAGGAATTCGGTGAGCACCGGGCCAAGTACGGCGACACCTCCCGGCTGTCGGCGAACCAGTTCTTCTACGGCCTGCGCCGCGGCGAGGAACACCGCGTGGAACTCGCGCCCGGTGTGGAACTGCTCATCGGACTGGAGGCGATCTCCGACCCCGACGAGCGCGGCATGCGCACGGTGATGTGCATCCTCAACGGGCAGCTGCGGCCGGTGTCGGTGCGTGACCGGTCGATCGCCAGCGAGGTGCCCGTCGCGGAGAAGGCCGACCGCGCCAACCCCGGCCACATCGCGGCCCCGTTCGCGGGCGTGGTCACGCTGATCGTCGCGGAGGGACAGAAGGTCGCGGCCGGTGACACCGTCGCCACCATCGAGGCGATGAAGATGGAGGCCGCGATCACCGCGCCGCGCGGCGGCACCGTCTCCCGCCTCGCGATCGGCCCGGTGCAGCAGGTCGAGGGCGGCGACCTGCTTGCGGTGATCTCCGTCGTCGCCGCAGAGGAGGACGGCCCGCAGTGACACGGATCGTTGCCGGGGCGGTGCGGTGACCCGGATCGTCGCCGGCGCCGCGGGTGGGCGCAGGCTCCGGGTGCCCGAGCAGGGCACCCGGCCCACCTCCGAACGGGTGCGGGAGGCGCTGTTCAGTGCACTGGACGCGCGGATCGACCTCGACGGCGCGCGCGTGCTCGACCTGTACGCGGGTTCGGGGGCCCTTGGCCTCGAAGCGCTTTCGCGGGGAGCGGGCCACGTGCAGTTGGTCGAGTCCAATGCCCGCGCCGCAGCGGTGGTCCGGGCCAACATCGCCGAGGTGGGCCTGCCCGGCGCGGTCGTGACGACCGCGCCGGCGGCCGCCGTCGTGGCGGGCACCCCGGACGGGGAGTACGACATCGTGATGCTGGACCCGCCGTACGCGTTGGGGGAGCAGGAGCTCGGGGTCGTGCTCGCCGACCTGGCCGCGAAGCGCTGGGTCGGCGAGGGGTCGCTGGTGGTGGTCGAACGGGCCACCCGCTCGCCGGAAACGGTGTGGCCGGACGGATTCGAGGTCGAGCGGACCCGCAAGTACGGCGACACCCGGGTCGAGATCGCCTGTTACCGTCTGCAGTCATGAGCAAGGCGGTCTGTCCCGGGTCCTTCGATCCCGTCACCAACGGTCACCTCGACGTGATCGCCCGTGTCGCGGTGCAATTCGACGAGGTCGTCGTCACCGTCGTCGTCAACCCCAACAAGCGGGGCATGTTCTCCGTCGACGAGCGCCTGCAGATGCTGCGCGACGCGACGGCGGACCTGCCGAACGTGACCGTCGACTCCTGGCAGGGGCTGCTCGTCGACTACGCGACCGCGAACGGTGCCACCGCGATCGTCAAGGGCCTGCGTGGCGCCAACGACTTCGACTACGAACTGCAGATGGCGCAGATGAACCACAAGCTGACCGGTGTCGACACCCTGTTCGTCGCGACCAACCCGCGCTACAGCTACCTGTCCAGCTCGCTGGTCAAGGAGGTCGCCACCTACGGCGGCGAGGTCTCGGACATGCTGCCCCCGCACGTGCACGCGCGGCTGCTCGAGCGGATCGCCGAACGCGCGGCCGCCGGCTAGACGCACGACACATCTGGGTGCCGGTGGGCGTGGCGCCGCGCCCCGTCCGCGGGCTGCGGCAAGATTGACGGCGCAAGCCGCTGTCGACGATTGGGGTGTGGCGTGTACCGGGTATTCGAGGCGCTCGACGAGCTCGTCGCGATCGTGGAGGAGGCCCGAGGCGTCCCGATGACCGCGGGCTGCGTGGTGCCGCGGGGTGACGTCCTCGAACTGCTCGACGACGTCCGTGACGCGCTGCCCGGCGAACTCGACGACGCGCAGGACGTGCTCGACCACCGCGACAAGCTCGTCGGGGACGCCCGCGCGCACGCCGAGCAGACGGTCTCCGGCGCCAACGCCGAGGCCGACGAGACCCTCACCGGCGCGCGGGACTCCGCCGACCGGATCCTCGCCGACGCCAAGGAGAAGGCCGACCGGATGGTCGCGGAGGCCCGCGCGCACGCCGACCAGCTCGTCGCCGACGCGCAGGACGAGGCCGAGCGGACCGTCAGCGACGCGCGGCGCGAGTTCGAGGACGTGACCGGCCGGGCGCAGGACGAGGCCGACCGGATGGCCGAGGCGGGGCGGGCCGCGCAGGAACGGTCCATCGCCGAGGGGCGCGCCGAGCAGGAACGCCTGGTGTCGGCGACCGAGGTCGCGATGGCGGCGTATGCCGAGTCGGCGCGGGTGATCGACGCGGCGCACGCCGAATCGGATCGCCTCCGCAGCGACTGCGACCTGTACGTCGACACCAAGCTCGCCGAGTTCGAGGAGTTCCTCACCGGCACCGTCCGATCCGTCGGCAGGGGCAGGCAGCAGCTGCGCACCGGGTCCGGGGTGCCGACCTACGACGACGTCGACGATCGACGGTCCGAGCGTCGCCGCTGACCGGCCCGACGCCGGATTCACCCTCGCGGTCGACCGTCGCGTATCGTGGGGTGGTTGCCCGATCCGGGCCCGTCCCGATCCGCAGAGAACCGGTCCCGTCGAGAACCGGCCCGTATGGAAAGAGTGTTCGCGTGTCGTCCCACCGTTCCACCTCGCCCCGTCCGCACGACGGCGGCTTCGTGCTGGACACCCGCACCCTCGGTCGCAGGCCGGGGTCGATGACGACCCTCACCCGGACCGTGCCGACCCCGATCCGCATCGGCCTCGACCTGGTCGCGGTGCCGGTCGGTGCCGACGTCGAGCTGGACCTGCGTCTGGAATCCGTTTCCGAGGGCGTCCTCGTCACCGGCACGGTGCGCGCCGCGACGGTCGGGGAGTGCTCGCGCTGCCTCGAGCCGTTCGAGGGCGAGCTGAACCTCCACCTGACCGAGCTGTTCGCCTACCCGGACAGCGTCACGGAGGAGACCACCGAAGAGGACGAGGTCTACCGGATCGTCGACGAGATGATCGACCTGGAGCCGGTCATCGTCGACGCCGCCGGGCTTGAACTTCCGCTGCAGCCGTTGTGCAGCGAAGACTGTCAGGGACTGTGCCCCGAATGTGGCATTCGCCTGGCGATTGCAGAATCCGGGCATGGGCATGAGATACTGGATCCTCGCTGGGCTGCCCTCGCGGGGAAGTTGGTCGACGCCGACAGTGTCGAGGCCGATGCAGAGTCCAGCACGAGTCGTGTGAACACCGAAGCCGAGGAGAAGTAGAAGTGGCTGTCCCCAAGCGCAGAATGTCGCGATCCAACACCCGGTCGCGTCGCAGCCAGTGGAAGACCACTGCGCCCACCCTCATCACCTGCCCGAACCGTGGCTGCGGCGAGAAGACGCTGCCCCACATTGCGTGCCCGTCCTGCGGCACCTACAAGGGTCGTCAGGTCACCGCTGCGGTCTAGTCGCAGTGACAAGCAGTACGAGCCCAACAGCTCCCGCCGGCGGCGAGGAGGGACAGCATGCTTCCCTCCTCGCCGCCCTTGGCGTTGAGTTGGACGATGCACTTCTGACCCTCGCCCTGACGCACCGGTCGTACGCGTACGAGAAGGGCGGCCTGCCGACGAACGAACGCCTCGAGTTCCTCGGGGATTCCGTTCTCGGGCTGTCCGTCACCGAACGCCTGTACCTGGCGCACCCGGACAAGTCCGAGGGCGAGCTGGCGAAGATCCGCGCGAGCATCGTGAACATGCACGCCCTTGCGGAGGTCGCGCGCGGCCTCGGCGAGGGTGGCCTCGGCGTTCACCTCCTGCTCGGCAAGGGCGAGGAGATGACCGGCGGCCGCGACAAGGCCAGCATCCTGGCCGACGGCATGGAGTCGCTGCTCGGCGCCGTGCACCTGCAGCACGGCATCGACACCGCGCGGACCGTGGTCCTCACCCTCTTCGCGGACCTGCTCGAACGCGGACCGAAGCTCGGCGCAGGCCTGGACTGGAAGACCAGCCTGCAGGAGCTGACCGCGGAACGCGGCGACGGCGTCCCCGTCTACGAGATCAGCTCCACCGGCCCCGACCACGACAAGGAGTTCACCGCGACCGTGCTCGTCGCGGGAGCACCGCTCGGCATCGGCATCGGCCGGTCCAAGAAGGAAGCCGAGCAGAAGGCGGCCAGCACGGCCTGGAAGTCGCTGACCGACGCGCAGGCCGCGTCGGGCACGGCGTCCTCCGCCGGCGAGTAGCCCCGTGCCGGAACTACCCGAGGTCGAGGTGGTGCGACGCGGCCTCGACGCGCACGTCGTCGGGGCCCGCGTCGCGTCCGTCGAGGTGCTGCACCCGCGGGCGGTGCGCCGGCACCTGCCGGGCGGCGCCGACCTGGCGGCCCGGCTGACCGGCCTGTCGGTCTCCGCCGCGCGCCGTCGCGGCAAGTACCTGTGGCTTGAGGTCGATCCCGGCGAGCTGGCGGTCGTGGTGCATCTCGGGATGAGCGGTCAGATGCTGGTGCAGGAACCCGGCGTGGCAAGGGAGAAGCACCTGCGGATCCTCGCGGAACTCGACAGCGGCCGGCAGCTGCGGTTTGTCGATCAGCGGACCTTCGGCGGCTGGGCGTTGGCGCCGCTCGTCCAGGTGGACGGCACCGCCGTCCCCGCACCGGTGTCGCACATCGCCCGCGACCCCCTCGACCCCCGCTTCGACCCGGACGCCGTCGTCGCGGCGGTTCGCGGCAGGCACTCCGAGATCAAGCGGGTCCTGCTCGACCAGACCGTGCTGTCCGGGGTCGGGAACATCTATGCCGACGAGGCGTTGTGGCGCAGCCGGATTCACGGGAACCGTCCGTCGGACCGGTTGACTCGACCGCAGGTGCGGCTGCTGCTCGCGTCCGTCACCGACGTGATGACCGAGGCGCTCGCGCAGGGCGGCACCTCCTTCGACGCGCTATACGTCAACGTCAACGGCGAGTCCGGCTATTTCGACCGCTCCCTCGACGCCTACGGCCGTGAGGACGAGCCCTGCGCCCGGTGCGGCGCCCCGATCCGCCGCGAGAAGTTCATGAACCGCTCCTCGTACAGCTGCCCGAAATGTCAGCCGCGGCCGCGTCCCCGCCGCCCCTGATCCCTCCGGTCGACTCCGTCGACTGTGCGTGATTTTCACCCCGACCGGGGTAAAAATCACGCACGGGCGCGAAGCGCATCAAGAAGGCGTAAACGCACGCAGGCCACCCCGTCAGCGACCCGTTAGGGACGACGATTCCCCGGCGCGGCGGGGGCACTCTGCACTGTGGCCCGCAAACGGGCCGGGCGCGCCGACGGACGGCGGCCCCTTGCCGTGTGAAGAGGAATGCGTGATGGCTGATCTGGCCTACGTGATGCTGATCATCGGGACCTTCGCGGTCTGCGCGGGCGTGCTGCGCGCGCTGCAGACGAAGAAGGTCCGGTGACGGCGGCCGGCCTGCTGAGTGTCGTGCTGATCGCGCTCGCGGCCGCCCTGGTGATCTATCTGCTCGTCGCGCTCGTCGACCCCGAGAGGTTCTAGGTGAATCCCGCACTCGCAGCGGGACTGCAGATCGCGTTCGTGCTTGGCGTCCTTGCGATCCTGTACGTCCCCGTCGGTGACTACATGGCGAAGGTGTACGACACCGACCGGTCCCGCGACCTACGGATCGAAACGATCCTGTACCGGCTCTGCCGGATCAACTTCCACACCGAGCAGACCTGGTTCGGCTACGCGGCGTCGCTGCTCGGCTTCTCCGCCGCGAGCACCCTGTTCCTGTACTTCCTGCAGCGGGTCCAGGGGGTGCTGCCGCTCGGCGCGGGCCTCGAGGGCGTCAGCCCGGCGATGGCGTTCAACACCGCGGCGTCGTTCGTCGCGAACACCAACTGGCAGTCGTACACCCCCGAGACGACGATGAGCCACCTCACCCAGTCGCTCGGGCTCGCGGTGCAGAACTTCGTGTCGGCAGCCGTTGGCATGGCGGTCGCGATCGCTCTGATCCGCGGCTTCGTCCGCGTCACCCGCGGCGGCGAGATCGGCAACTTCTGGGTCGACCTGACCCGCGGCTGCCTGCGCATCCTGCTGCCGATCTCGTTCCTGATCGCGCTGGTTCTGCTCAGCCAGGGCGTGGTCCAGTCCTACCGAACCGGGTTCACCTCGACCGGCCTCGACGGCGCCGCCGTCACTAATGCGCTCGCGCCCGTCGCATCGCAGGAGGCGATCAAGGAACTCGGCACCAACGGCGGCGGCATCCTCGCCGCGAACTCCGCGCATCCCTTCGAGAACCCCACCCCGCTCTCGAACGTCGTCGAGATCCTCGCGATCCTGCTGATCCCGGTGTCCCTGACCCGGACCTTCGGCACGATGGTCGGCGATCGGAAGCAGGGCCTGACGGTCCTCGCGGTGATGGCGGGCCTGTGGGCGGCGCTGCTCGCGGTGGTGCTCGCCGCCGAGTCCGGCACCCGTGGCGTCGCCGCGACCGCGGCCGGCGGAATGATGGAGGGCAAGGAGGTCCGGTTCGGTATTCCCGGCAGCGCCCTGTTCGCCGTCTCCACCACCGGCACCTCCACCGGCGCGGTCAACTCCGCCCACGACAGCATGTCCCCGCTCGGCGGTGGCGCGGTGCTGCTGAACATGCTGCTCGGCGAGATCGCCCCCGGCGGCGTCGGCACCGGCCTGTACGGCATCCTGGTGCTCGCGATCGTCGCGGTGTTCGTCGGCGGCCTGCTCGTCGGGCGCACCCCGGAATTCCTCGGCAAGAAGCTCGGCAGACGGGAGATCACCCTCGCGGCCCTGTCGGTGCTGGTGATGCCGGCGCTGGTCCTGATCGGCACGTCGATCACGGTGATCCTGGGCTCGACGACCGGGTACCTCGGCAACTCCGGCGACCCGGGCACCCCGCAGGCGATCCACGGGTTCTCCGAGGTGCTGTACGCGTACGCGTCGGCGTCGAACAACAACGGCAGCGCATTCGGCGGCCTCACCGTCACCAGCGACTGGTTCCAGTCCTCGCTCGGCGTGTGCATGCTGCTCGGCCGGTTCCTGCCGATCATCTTCGTTCTCGCCCTCGCCGGATCGCTTGCCGCGCAGCGACGTTCCGAACCGACCACGGGCACCCTGCCCACCGCCGGACCGATGTTCGCCGGACTGCTCACCGGCACCGTCGTTCTCGTCGCGGCACTCACCTTCTTCCCGGCCCTCGCACTGGGCCCGATCGCGGAGGCACTGCAATGAGCGTGCACACCACCGAACGCCCCCGGCCCGCCCCCGACGTCGACGGCGATCCGTCGCCGGTCAAGGCGGGCATCTTCGACCCCCGTCAGCTGATCACCGCGCTGCCCGGCGCGGTCGGCAAGCTTGACCCCCGCCACCTGGCCCGCAACCCGGTCATGTTCGTGGTGCTCGTCGGCTCGGTGGTGACCACCGTGATGGCGATCGCCGACCCGTCGGTGTTCTCGTGGCTGGTTGCCGCGTGGCTGTGGTTCACCATCCTGTTCGCCAACCTCGCCGAATCCGTCGCCGAGGGCCGCGGCAAGGCGCAGGCCGCGAGCCTGCGGAAGGTCAAGCAGGACACCACCGCCCACCGGATCACCGGAAGCGGAACGATCGAATCGGTGCCCGGCACCGAGCTGCGGGTCGGGGACCGCGTCGTGGTGGTCGCGGGGGAGGTGATCCCCGGCGACGGTGACGTGGTCGAGGGCATCGCCACCGTCGACGAGTCCGCGATCACCGGCGAATCCGCCCCCGTCGTCCGCGAATCCGGCGGCGATCGCTGCGCGGTCACCGGCGGCACCGTGGTGCTGTCGGACCGGATCGTCGTCGAGATCACCGCCGCGCCGGGTGAGTCCTTCGTCGACCGGATGATCGCGCTCGTCGAGGGCGCGGCCCGGCAGAAGACGCCGAACGAGATCGCGCTGAACATCCTGCTCGCCTCGCTGACGATCATCTTTCTGCTCGCCGTGGTCGCGATCGGGCCGATGGGCCTGTACGCGGGGCATGCGCTGGACCCGGTCAAGCTGATCGCGCTGCTCGTCTGCCTGATCCCGACCACGATCGGGGCGCTGCTGTCCGCGATCGGCATCGCGGGCATGGACCGGCTCGTGCAGCGCAATGTGCTCGCCATGTCCGGCCGCGCAGTCGAGGCCGCAGGCGACATCGACACCCTGCTGATGGACAAGACCGGCACCATCACGTTCGGTAACCGCCGCGCGACCGCCCTGTACCCGGCGCCCGGCGTCGACGCGGACCAGCTCGCCGCCGCCGCCCGGCTGTCCAGCCTCGCCGACGGCACCCCGGAGGGACGCAGCATCGTCGACCTGTGCGTCGCCGAGTTCGGGCTGTCACCCGAGGCGACCGCGGGCGAGAAGGATTCCGAGTTCGTGCCGTTCACCGCGCAGACCCGGATGAGCGGCCTGGATCTGGCTGGCCCGGACGGGGTGACGCGGATCCGGAAGGGGGCGAGCGACGCGGTCCTGCTCTGGGTGCGGTCGCAGAGCGGCCTCGCCCCGACCGAGGTGACCGACACGGTCAACGACATCGCGTCGGGTGGCGGCACCCCCCTCGTCGTCGCGGTCGCGATCGGGGACACGGTCCGGGTGCTCGGTGTCGTCCGGCTCTCCGACGTCGTCAAGCCCGGCATCGCGGAACGGTTCGCCCAGCTCCGGGCGATGGGCATCCGCACCGTGATGGTGACCGGCGACAATCCGTTGACGGCCAAGGCCATTGCGGACGAGGCTGGCGTCGACGACTTCCTCGCCGAGGCGACACCCGAGGATAAGCTCGAACTGATCCGCCGGGAGCAGAGCGGTGGCCGCCTGGTCGCGATGACCGGTGACGGCACCAACGACGCCCCTGCCCTCGCGCAGGCCGACGTGGGTGTCGCGATGAACACCGGCACCTCGGCCGCGAAGGAGGCCGGGAACATGGTGGACCTGGACTCCGATCCGACGAAGCTGATCGAGGTCGTCGAGATCGGCAAGCAACTGTTGATCACCCGCGGTGCGCTGACCACGTTCTCGCTGGCCAACGATCTCGCGAAGTACTTCGCGATCCTGCCTGCCCTGTTCAGCGTGATCTACCCGCAGCTGGACACGCTCAACATCATGCGACTGGCGACGCCGGAGTCGGCGATCGTGTCCGCGGTCATCTTCAATGCGCTGGTCATTGTCGGACTGATCCCGTTGGCTCTCAAGGGCGTCCGATACCGGCCCGCGACGGCATCGACGCTGCTGTGCCGAAACTTGTTGGTGTACGGGCTCGGAGGTGTGATCACGCCGTTCATCGGCATCTGGCTGATCGACCTTGTGGTCCGACTGATTCCCGGGATGGGGTGAGTGACGATGCGATTCACGATCGGATTGGTGCGCCAGGTGGGCGCCGGGCTTGCGGTGCTGCTCACGTTGACCGCGATCCTCGGGATCCTGTATCCGGCCGCGGTGTGGGGGGTCGGCAGGCTCGCCCCCGGCTCGGCGGAGGGCTCCCCGGTCCGCGATGGCAACGGCTGCGTGGTCGGCAGCCGGTGGGTCGGGCTCGACCCGCAGGTCGGTGCCGGCGAGCCGGACCCGTTCTTCCACGCCAGGGTGACCGGGTCGGTTGCCGACACGGACCCGTTCGCGGTCAGTGATCCGGCCGCCGCGCTGCCCACCAACCAGGGGCCGAGCAGTGAGCTGCTCGCCGAGTTCGCGGCGGCCCGCCGCGCGGCGATCGCCGACCGGGAAGGCATCTCGCCCGACCGGGTGCCCGTCGACGCGGTGACCGGCTCCGGGTCCGGCATCGACCCGCACATCAGCCCGGAGTACGCGGCCCTGCAGGTGCCGCGGGTGGCGACGGCGACCGGGCTCGGCGAGGACAGGGTGCGCGAGCTGGTCCGCGAGCACACCGAGGGCCGCCAACTGGGCTTCCTCGGCGCGGAGCGGGTGAACGTGCTGGAACTGAACCTCGCGCTTGGCTTGACGGCGCCGGATTGCGTGCCCGCGGGTGGATGATGGCGGGGTGAGTGACAGCGACACCGCCCCCCGCCGGGGCGAGCTCCGGATCTACCTCGGCGCCGCGCCGGGCGTCGGGAAGACGTACGCGATGCTCGGCGAGGCGCACCGGCGGCGGGAGCGAGGCACCGATGTGGTCGTGGCCGTGGTGGAGACCCACGGCCGCGCCCGCACCGCGGCGCAGATCGGTGATCTGGAGCTCGTCCCGCCGCGGCTCGTCGAATACCGGGGCACCCGGATGGGGGAGCTGGACGTCGACGCGGTGCTGCGCAGGCGCCCGGCGCTCGTCCTCGTCGACGAGCTCGCGCACACCAACACCCCGGGCAGCCGCAACGAGAAGCGGTGGCAGGACGTCGAGGAACTGCTCGCCGCGGGCATCGACGTGCTCTCCACCGTGAACGTCCAGCACCTCGAATCGTTGAACGACGTGGTGCAGCAGATCACCGGGGTCGTGCAGCGGGAGACGCTTCCCGACGCGGTGGTGCGCGGCGCCACCCAGGTCGAGCTGGTGGACATCACTCCGGAGGCGTTGCGGCGCAGGCTGTCCCACGGGAACGTGTACGCGGCGGAGAAGGTCGACGCGGCGTTGAGTAACTACTTCCGGCGCGGAAACCTCACCGCGCTGCGGGAACTGGCGCTGCTCTGGGTCGCCGACCAGGTGGACGCCGCGCTCGCGAAGTATCGCGCGGAGAACGCGATCACCGATACCTGGGAGGCCAGGGAACGAGTGGTTGTCGCGGTCACCGGCGGTCCGGAGTCCGACACCCTGATCCGCAGGGCCAGCCGGATCGCGTCGAAGGCCAGCGCCGAACTGATGGTCGTGCACGTGGTCCGCGGTGACGGACTGGCCGGGGTGTCGGCGGCGGAGATGGGGAAGGTACGCCGGCTCGCCGCGAGCATCGGTGCCACCCTGCACAGCGTCGTCGGCGACGACGTCCCCGCCACCCTGCTCGACTTCGCCCGCTCCGCGAACGCGACGCAGCTGGTGCTCGGCACCTCGCGTCGGTCCCGGTGGGCGCGGATCGTCGACGAGGGCATCGGCGCCACCGTCGTCCAACGGTCCGGCGGGATCGACGTGCACATGGTCACCCACGGCGAGACAACGCCGTCCCGCCGCTGGCTGGCGGGGGGCTCCCGACCGCGCCGCGCGGTGTCGTGGATCGCGGCGCTGCTCGTCCCGTCGGCCGCGGCCCTGCTGATGTGGGCGGTGAACACCCGATTCGAGGTCGGTGGCGAGAGCGCACTGTTCTTCATCGTGGTGCTCGTCGTCGCGCTGCTCGGCGGTGTCGCGCCGGCGGTGCTGTCGGCGTTGATCTCCGGGTTGCTGCTGAATTACTTCTTCACGCCACCGCTGCGCAGCTTCACGATCGCCGAACCCGACAACTTCATCACCACCGTGGTGCTGCTGGTCGTCGCGGTCGCGGTCGCGGTGCTCGTCGACGAGGCCGCGAAGCGGGCTCGCGAGGCGCGCCGGGCGTCGCAGGAGGCGGAACTGCTTGCGCTGTTCGCCGGCTCCGTCCTCCGCGGCGCCGACCTGCCTGCGCTGCTGGGGAAGGTGCGGGAAACCTACGGGCAGCGGGCGGTCGCCGTCCTGCACCGCACGAGCGGCGTCGTCAGCGCGGTCGGGGACGAGCCGCCCTGCGGGATTGAGGACGCGGACACCGTCTGCGAGGTCGACGAGTACGCGTTGGTGCTCCGCGGCGCCGAGGTCGCCGCCAGGGACCGGCGGGTGCTCACCGCAGTCGCGAATCAGGCGGTCGGGCTGATCCGGCAGGAACAGTTGGCCGCCGAGGCCAGTGCGGCACGGGCGCTGGCCGAGGCCGATCGGTTGCGCAGGGCACTGCTCGCTGCGGTGAGCCACGACCTGCGCACCCCGCTGGCCGCGGTGAAGGCCGCGGTGTCGAGCCTGCGCAGCGACGACGTCGAGTTCTCGCCCGAGGACACCGCGGAACTGCTTGCCACGGTGGAGGAGTCGACCGATCAGCTGACCAACCTCGTCGGCAACCTGCTCGACTCGTCGCGGCTCGCGGCCGGGGTGGTGCGCCCGGCGCTGCGCCCGGTGTACCTCGACGAGGTGGTGCACCGCGCGCTCGTCGGCGTCGGGGTCGGCACCGCCGTCGGATCCGCACGGACGGTGGGGGACCGGGTGCGGGTCGAGGTCGGCGCGCATGCCGTCATGGCGGACGGCGGCCTGCTGGAACGGGTGGTGGCGAACCTGGTGGACAACGCGTTGCGGTACGCGCCGGACACGGTGGTGCGGATCGGCGCCGCCGCGGTCGCGGACCGGGTGCTGATCACGGTGGCGGACAACGGGCCCGGGATCGCCCGCGGGTCGGAGGAGCAGATGTTCGACTCCTTCCAGCGACTCGGCGATCGGGACACCACCACCGGGGTCGGGCTCGGATTGTCGGTGGTGCGCGGCTTCGTCGACGCGATGGGCGGCAGCGTCACCGCCACCGACACCCCGGGCGGCGGACTGACGATGGTGGTGGATCTTGCGGGAATCGGGAAGGCTGACTGAGTGACACGGATATTGGTGATCGACGACGAACCGCAGATCCTGCGTGCGTTGCGGATCAACCTGAGTGTGCGCGGCTACGAGGTGACCACGGCCGCCAACGGGGCGGCGGCGCTGCGGGCGGCCGCCGAACGGCACCCGGAGGTGATCGTCCTCGACCTCGGCCTGCCGGACATGGACGGCATCGAGGTGCTCGCCGGGCTGCGCGGGTGGACCACCGTTCCGGTGATCGTGCTGTCCGCGCGGACCGATTCGTCGGACAAGGTGGCCGCGCTCGACGCGGGCGCCGACGACTACGTCACCAAGCCGTTTGGCATGGACGAGTTCCTGGCCCGGCTGCGTGCGGCGGTCCGGCGCGGCACCGCGGCCGCGGACGTCGGCGTCCCGGTCGTCGTCACCGACTCGTTCACGGTGGACCTGGCCGCGAAGAAGGTGACCAAGGGGGACCGGGAGGTCCACCTGACGCCGACCGAGTGGGGCATGCTTGAGATGCTGGTGCGCAACAAGGGCAAGCTCGTCGGGCAGAAGGAACTGCTGCGCGAGGTGTGGGGCCCGGCGTATGCGACCGAAACGCACTACCTGCGCGTGTATCTCGCGCAACTTCGCCGCAAACTCGAGGACGACCCGTCCACTCCCCGCCATCTGATCACCGAACCGGGGATGGGCTATCGGTTCCAGGAATGAGGGGACGGGTCCGCGTCCGGGCCAGGGACGGCAATGGCAGGATTGGGCCATGACCGACCAGAGCCCCGAGACCGCCCCCGCCGCGACCGACTTGTGGGTCGAGCGCACCGGCACCCGCCGCTACACCGGCCGCAGCTCACGTGGCGCGGAGGTGCTGATCGGCTCCGAGTCGGTCGAGGGCGTGTTCACGCCGGGCGAGCTGCTGAAGATCGCGCTCGCGGCGTGCAGCGGGATGAGCTCCGATCTGCCGCTCTCGCGCAGGCTCGGCGACAACTACGACGCCACGGTGCGGGTTTCCGGCGCCGCCGACCGGGAGAACGAGGTGTACCCGGTGCTCGAGGAGGTGCTCGAGCTCGATCTCAGCGAACTCGACGCGGAGGCCCAGCAGCGGCTGATCACCGTCGTCGAGAAGTCGATCGACAAGGTCTGCACGGTCGGTCGCACGCTGAAAAGCGGCACCGTCGTTCGGCTTTCGATTGAAACCGATTCGTGATCTGATGGGCGCCATGACTCTGTCCCGCGTTGCGATGGTCGGCGCGGTGGTCGCCGGCGTGGTCGCCGGTGCACCACTGGCCGCCGCACAGCCCGCCCCGGTCACGCCGACCCCGGTCACGCCGTCGCCCACTCCGACGCCGTCGTCCGCACCGACGCCGTCGTCCGCACCGACGAGCACGCTGCCGATCCCGCAGGTGCAGCTGCCCGAGCTGGAAGTGGAACTCCCCGCCCTGCCGCCGCTTCCGTCGTTGCCCGCGCTGCCGCAGCTGCCCGGTGCGCCTGCCGCGACCACCACCGCCGCGGCCCCGACGACGACCACGGCGCCGCAGTCGACGGCCGTGCCCGCGCCCGCTGTCGCGTCCACCCCCGCCATCCCCGCCACCCCCGCCGCGGCACCCGCCTGCACGCCGTGGACGGTCGACACCGTCGCGAGCGGATTCGGGGTCCTGGAGAACCTGGCGTTCGACGGGGGACGGATGCTGCTGTCGGAGAGCCCGGCCCTCGGCGAGGGCGCGATCCGCACGCTGACGCCCAAGGGCGACAAGGGCACGCTGGTGTCCGGCGTCGCGTCGCCCGGCGGACTCGTCGTCGACGGCGATCGGGTGGTGTTCACCACCGGCAACAACGTGATGGCCGGCCTCTACAACGGAACCAACGGCACCGTCGAGTCGGTGAGCCTGGACGGCGCGGACCGCACCACCCTCGCCGAGGGGCTGACGATGCCGAACGGCCTCGCCATACTGGCCGACGGCGACCTCCTCGTCACCCAGGCCCTCGGCAACGACCCGGGCCTGATCCGGATCCCGGAGGGGGAGACGGACGCCGAACGGGTCCGCACGGACGTCGGCTCCGCGAACGGCCTCGTCACGGCCGGTTCACGGGTATATGTCGGCAACACCTTCGACAAGCGCACCGAGATCCACGTCCTCGACGCCGCGGACCTGACCGGTGACGCCACCACGTTCACCCTGCCGGGGAACGGCCACACCAACGCGGGTGACGACCTGACCGTCGACTCCGACGGCCGGATCTACATGGCGCTGGGTGGCGCTGGCACGGTGGTGCGTCTCGACCCCGCGACCGGGGACACCTGCGAGCTCGCGTCCGGGTTGCCGCTCACCTCGTCCGTCCGGTTCGGCGAGGGCGAGGGCTGGAACGCGACGTCGCTGTACACCACCGGTTTCGACGGCACCGTGCACCGTCTCACGCCGGCACCCTGAGAGTGGACGGCGTGGACGCGCAGCGGGTCCGGCTGACGGCCTGGGTGCACGGCACCGTGCAGGGTGTCGGCTTCCGGTGGTGGACCCGCTCGCGTGCACTCGAACTGGGCCTGGTCGGGCACGCGACCAACCGCCCCGACGGCCGGGTCCTGGTGATCGCCGAGGGCTCGCGGCGGGACTGCGAGCGGCTGCTGGACCTGCTGACCTCGGGCTCGACGCCCGGCGTCGTCGACCTGGTCGTCGAGAGCTGGTCGGACGCGGCCGGGAACCTGGTCGGATTCGTCGAGCGCTGACCCGGCCGTCCGCTGCGGCGGCGGTCGGGGGTGCCGCGCGGGCCGCGGGGCCCGGTGGCCTAGGGTCGGCTGCGGACACCGACACACGAGGGGGAGGGGTCGATGGGACCCGACGAGCAGGACCCGCGCACCCGCGCCGGTGACGACGGCGAGGCCCGGCCCGCTGCGGGACGCATCCGCCGTCAGGACCCGGGAACGACCACGCCGCGCCCGCCGACCGTCGGCGAGGCCCGCGCCCGCGACAAGGCCCGCCGTGCCCGCGAGGAGCAGGACAGGTTGGCCGCCGAGCAGGCGGAGAAGGACGAAGCGAAGCGTCGGACCCGGCGCAAGGCGATGATCGGCGGCGTCGCCGTCGTCGGCATCGTCGGGTTGGTCGCGCTCGGCTACTCGGTGCTCTCGTCGGACGAGGTCGAGGCCACCTGCATCGACCCCGACACCGAGGTCGTCGTCGACGAGTCCTACTGCACCACGGGCACACCCGGCTCCGGTTCGTCGGCGGGGATGTTCATCTACGCCGGGTCGACCTACCGCTACTACTACGGCGGGAAGAGCGGACCGGTCGGCACCAAGGTGTCCGGCGGCACCGTCGTCACCCCGAAGGGAACCACCATCAAGACCAAGTCCGGCACCACGGTCCAGCGCGGCGGGTTCGGGAGCAAGAGCTCCGGAAGCGTCGGCACCTGATGCGCCGCGTCCGCAGCACCCCGCGGCCGGGCTGGCGGGAAACCGTCGCCGCGCAGGGCATGGTGTTCGGCACGCCCGCCCGGATGGCGGACGGCACCGACCGGCCCTACTGGGACGAATCCGTGCACTACGAGTTCGACATGGACGAGATCCTCGCGCTGGAGGCGGACGTCGAACTGCTGCACTCGATGTGCCTGAAGGCCGTCGACCACGTCATCCTCACCGAGCGGTACCGCGACTTCGGGCTGCCGGAGTGGACGTGGGAACCGATCGCTGAATCCTGGCGCCGCGGCGACCCGCACGTGTACGGCCGTTTCGACCTCCGGTACGACGCGCGGCGCCCGGCGAAGCTGCTCGAGTACAACGCGGACACCCCGACGACGCTGTTGGAGGCGTCGATCCTGCAGTGGCACTGGCTGACCGACACCCACCCCGGCGACGATCAGTGGAACTCCCTGCACGAGAAGCTGGTTGCGCGCTGGGCCGAGATCCGTTCCCAGCTTCCCAGTGCCGAACTGCATCTCGCGTGGTCGAGCGCCGACCTCAGCGGCGAGGACAATGTCACCGTCGCCTACATGCAGGAATGCGCCGCCGAGGCGGGGCTGGACACCGTCGCCCTCGCGATCGAGGAGGTCGGCTTCGACGCCGACCTGCACCGGTTCGTCGACCTCGAGGAGGCGCCGATCTCCAGCCTGTTCAAGCTGTATCCGTGGGAGTGGATCCTCGACGACGAGTTCGGAAGGCGCGCACTCGAACTCCTGCCGGAGACGCTGTGGGTGGAGCCGCTGTGGAAGGCGATCCTGAGCAACAAGGCGATCCTCGCCGTGCTGTGGGAGATGTACCCCGGGCACCCGAACCTGCTGCCCGCCTACCTCGACGACCCGCACGAGCTGACCGAGTACGTGCGCAAGCCGAAGCTCGGCCGCGAGGGTGCCAACGTGTCGATCGTCGGTGCGGGCATGGACACCGCGACCGGCGGCATCTACGGGGAGGAGGGGTTCGTGTATCAGTTGCTCGACCCGCTCCCCGCATTCGACGGGATGCGGCCCGCGCTCGGCGCGTGGATCGTCGGTGACGAGGCGGCCGGGCTCGGCATCCGGGAGACCGCGGGCCTGGTCACCGATGACGGCGCCGCCTTCGTGCCGCACCGCATCCCGCAGCCCTGACCCAGGAAGTACCTCACCCACCCGATGAACGGAGTACCTCGATGACCACTGCGGTGGTAGCCCTCGGCAGCGACTACTGGTCCACCCTCGGCCGCGGGGTGTCCGCGATCGTGCTGTACGCGATCCTCGGCCTCGCCCTGATGGTGCTCGGCTTCTTCGCGATCGACTGGACCACCCCAGGCAAGCTCCGCGACCTGGTGCGGGCGGGCAGGCCGAACGCGGCGGTCGTGACCGCGTCCGGGATGGTGAGCATGGCGCTCATCATCGTGCTCGCGATCTACGCCTCGTCCGGCAAGCTCGTCGAGGGCCTGATCTACAGCGCCGTGTTCGGGCTCGTCGGCATCGCCGCCCAGGTCATCTCGGTTCGCCTTGTTGAACTCGTCACCGCCATCGACATCGGTGAGGTGCTCGACCGGGAGCGGTTCACACCGGAGGTCCTCGTCGTCGCCGCCGCCCACGTGGCGCTCGGCCTGATCGTGGCGTTCGCCATTCTCTGACCCCGCCGCCCTGCAGTGAACGGGGGTTCATGTGTCAAGTCCGGACGCCGGATGACACATGAACCCCCGTTCAACGTTTCGGGGAGTTGGGGAGTCCGCGGTCGATGGTGTCGCCGTCGAAGAACGCGGGCTCGCGGCGCCGGCACCACCACATCAGTGGCAGGCCGATCGCCATCGAACCGACCCCGATCAGGAACACCCCGCCGACCTGCCAGTGCGGCGCGAACGGCAGCGTCCAGTACGTCTCGCCGTAGTCCGCGGCAAACGAGGTCACGGCCGTCCACGCCGCGGCAAACACCAGCATCGCCCCGCCCGCCAGCGGAAGGAGCACCCGCATCCACCGCTCGCGGCCACCGGCCCGCAGGTCGGCGCGGTACAGCCAGGCGCAGGCCAGGCCCGTCATCCCGTAGTAGAAGCCGACCGCGATACCGATCGCGGCGACGGAGTCGTAGATCAGGTCGCCCGCGGCGAGGAAGTTGAATACCACGTAGAGGACGGCGGACACCCCGCCCATCGCGAGGGTCGACACCGTCGGGGTCCGGAACCGCGGGTGCACGGTCGCGAAGTTCGCGGGCAGCGCCCTGAACACGCCCATCGCCAGGGTGGTCCGCGCGGTCGGCAGGATCGTCGTCTGCGTCGAGGCGACCGCCGAGGTGAGGATCATCAGCAGCAGCACGTGCACGGCGAACACCCCGAGCGGTCCGTCCCCGAACACCGCGGTGCCGAGCGCGGCGAAGAAGTCGTCGAAGTGGTCGGGGTTGGCGAGTCCGGTGCCCTCGGCCGACACGCCAGCAAAGGACTGCGCGGCGATCGTCACCAGCACGTACAGCGCGACTAGGACGATCGTGGAGATGACCGCGGACCGGCCGGGGGTGCGCCGGGAGTCCACGGTCTCCTCGTTGACCGAGACCACCGAGTCCCAGCCCCAGTAGATGAACACCATCAGCAGGATTGCGTTGACGAAGGTGGAGAACGAGCCGATCTCGAACGGGTTGAACCAGCTCCACTGCGGTGTCATCGAGGCCTCCCCGGCGCGGCCGATCCAGACCCGGACCAGGGCCACCGCCGCGAACACGACGAGCGCGACGAACTCGACCGTCAGCAGCACCGACTGGATCCGGGCGGACAGTTCGATCCCGCGGAAGCACAGCCACGTCATCGCGAGCATGAACGCGACACCCAGGACCAGCACCGCGACGTGGGTCGGGTCGTGTCCGATGCCGTCCGCGCCGAACAGCAGGAACGTGTACTGGCCCGCCACCTGCGCCATGCTCGCCATCACCAGGACATCAGCGACGACGATGGCCCAGCCTGCCATCCAGCCCCAGGCCGGCCCGAACGCCCGGGTCGCCCACACGAACGTGGTGCCGCAGTCGGGGTCGGCGCGGTTGAGTTGCTGATACCCGAACGCCGCGAACAGGATCGGAACGAACGCCAGCAGCGCGACGATCGGCGCCTGCAACCCGACCGCAGCGACCACCAGCCCCAGGGTCGCGGCGATGCTGTAGGCGGGTCCCGCCGACGCGACCCCGATCGCCACACTCGAGGCGAGGGTCAACGCCCCCGCCCGCAACCCCTTCTCGGGGACGTCCACGTCGCCACGCATTGCGGCCTGCGCCGCACCATCGATCACTGGCGGCAGCCTAGGGCACGGGTGCGGACCGCGGACCCGGTGCCCCCGCCCGGCTCGGCTGGCGCCGGGGCCGTCGACGATGGAGGCTGGGACGGTCCGCCGGTCGCCGGCCCCGGGTCGGCCCGCTGTCGATGCAACCCCCCAAGGAGCAGCGATGAGCACGATCACCACCAACCAGCCGCTCGGCACCCCCACCTGGATCGATCTTGGAATCCCCGACCTGGATCGCGCGATGTCGTTCTACGGCGCGGTCCTCGGCTGGGAGTTCGACGTCGGCCCCGAGGAGTACGGCCGGTACACGATGTGCCTGGTCGGGGGGAAGAAGGTCGCGGCGATGATGCCGAACCCGGATCCAGCCGCGTCGGACTTCTGGTGGAGCGTGTATCTGGCGACGGACGACCTCGACACCACCGTCGCGCGCTGCCGGGACCACGGCGGCGAGCTGCTGGTGGACCCGATGGACGTGATGGACCAGGGGCGGATGGCGATCGTCCGCGACCCGTCCGGCGCGCAGGTCGGGCTGTGGCAGGGGCGGGCGCACGTCGGCTGCGAACTGGTGAACGAGGCGGGCGCACTGCTGCGCAACGACCTGGTGACCCCCGACCCCGGCGCCGCCCGCGACTTCTACGCCGCGGTGTTCGACTTCACCCTGGACGGGAACGAGGACATGCCGGACATGGACTTCACCTTCCTGCGCAGGCCCGACGGACACGAGATCGGCGGCATCGCCGGCGACCCGAGCGCCGCCACCTCGGCGTGGGGCACGCTGTTCCAGGTCGACGACGCGGACGCGGCGGTCGCGGCGGCGCGGGCCTGCGGTGGGACCGCGGAGGACGCCGCGGACATGATCTACGGCCGGATCGCCGAGATCACCGACCCGTTCGGCGCCCGATTCACCGTCGGTTGCCCGCACGGGTAGCCCGCGGTCCTGGCGCGGGGTGGCGGAATCGGTCGGTGTGGTGCCGTAATCTCATCGGCTGTGCATCTCAAGAGTCTGACGCTGAAAGGATTCAAGTCCTTCGCCTCCGCGACGACTCTGCGTTTCGAGCCGGGCATCACCTGCGTCGTCGGACCGAACGGGTCCGGCAAGTCGAACATTCTCGACGCGTTGACCTGGGTGATGGGCGAGCAGGGCGCCAAGGCGTTGCGCGGCGGCAAGATGGAGGACGTCATCTTCGCCGGCACCAGCGGCCGGGCCGCGCTCGGCCGTGCCGAGGTGACCTTGACGATCGACAACAGCGACGGCGCCCTCCCGATCGAGTACTCGGAGGTGTCCGTCACCCGGCGGATGTTCCGCGACGGCGCGGGCGAGTACGAGATCAACGGCACCTCCTGCCGGTTGATGGACGTGCAGGAACTGTTGTCCGATTCCGGAATCGGCAGGGAGATGCACGTCATCGTCGGGCAGGGCCGCCTCGCGGCGATCCTGGAGTCCCGGCCCGAGGACCGCCGCGCGTTCATCGAGGAGGCCGCGGGCGTCCTCAAGCACCGCAAACGCAAGGAAAAGGCGGTCCGCAAGCTCGACTCGATGCAGGCCAACCTGGCCCGGCTGACCGACCTGACCACCGAACTGCGGCGCCAGCTCAAACCGCTCGGCAGGCAGGCCGAGGTGGCACGCCGCGCGCAGACCGTGCAGGCCGACCTGCGCGACGCCCGGCTCCGGCTCGCGGCCGACGATCTGGTGACCCGGCGCACCGAGCTGGCCTCGCAGTCCGAGAACGAGGCCATCGCCAGGGCCCAACAGGAGCACGTGCAGGGCGACCTGGAGGAGGCGAGCACCGAACTCGGCGCCCACGAGCAGGCCCTTGCCCGGCTCACCCCCGGCGCGGAGGCCGCCGCGCAGACCTGGTTCCAGCTGTCCGCGCTCGCCGAGCGGGTCGGCGCCACCGTCCGGATCGCGACCGAACGGGCCCGGCACCTCGACGAGGATCCGGTGGCGCATCGGGGCCAGGACCCCGATCAGCTGGACGAGCAGGCCGAGCGGGTCGCCGCCGAGGAGCTGGAACTGCAGGAGGCCGTGGAGATCGCGCGCGCCACCCTCGACGCCGCGCAGGACACCCTCGCCGAGTACGAGGAGGCGGCGGCCGATGCCGAACGCGCCCACATGGCGGCGGTGCGTGCGGTCGCCGACCGGCGTGAGGGCCTGGCCCGGCTGACCGGCCAGGTGGACACGCTGCGCACCCGCGCCGACTCGGTGGACGCCGAGGTGGCCCGCCTGACACTCGCGATCGACGACGCCCGCGCCCGCGGGGACGCCGCACAGGCGGAGTTCGAGTCCGTGCAGGAGCGGGTCGACGAACTCGACGCGGGCGAACTCGGGCTGGACTCGCACCACGAGCGGTCCGTCGCGGCGCTCGAGTCGGCGACGGCGCGGGTCACCGAACTGCAGGACGCCGAGCGCGCCTCGGGTCAGGAGGTCGCGTCGCTGCGCGCCCGGATCGAGGCGCTCGCGATCGGCCTGCAGCAGAAGGACGGCGCAGCGTGGCTGCTCGAGAACCGGTCCGGCGACGGCCTCATCGGTCCGCTGGCCGGGCAGCTGCGGATCGCCGCGGGCTACGAGGCGGCGATCGCCGCGGCGCTCGGTCCGGCGGCCGACGCGGTGGCCGCCGAATCCCTCGACGCGGCGCACGCGGCCGTCGACGCACTCGAGCGGGCCGACGGCGGTCGGGCAGCCCTCGTCGTCACGCACACCCCGGCGCCCGGCGGCGACCCGACCCCGCCGTCTGCCGCCCGAGCTGCGCTCGACCTGGTCGAGCACCCGGCGTCGCTGCGCGGCGCGCTCACCGCGCTGCTCGGAGCGGTGCTGGTCGTCGACGACATCGCGACGGCTACGGATGTCGTTGCCGCGCACCCGCGGTGGCGGGCGGTCACTCGGACCGGCGACCTCGTCGGTGCGGGCTGGGTGATCGGCGGATCGGACCGCAGGCCGTCGACCCTTGAGGTGCAGTCGGCCATTGACGCCTCGACGGCGTCGCTCGCCGATGCCGAGCGGCGATCCGAGGAACTGACCGCCGCGCTGGCCGGCGCCCGCGCAGAGCACGGGGATCGCGCCGAGACCGCCGAGCATGCCCTCGCCGCGCTGCACGAATCCGATGCGGCGATGTCCGCGATCTACGAGCAGCTCGGCCGCCTCGGGCAGGTGGCCCGCGCCGCGCACGCCGAGTCGGATCGGCTCGCCGCGCAGCGTGCCGCAGCCGAATCCGGTCGGGAGGACGCGATCGCGTCCCTGCGGGACCTCGAGGAGCGGTTGACGCTCGCCCAGCAGGAGCAGTCCGGCGGGCCGGGCGCCAACACCGTGATCGACAGCAGCGAACGGGAGGCGGCGTCCGCGGCGCTTGCGGAGGTGCGGGCGGTGGAGGTCGAGTCCCGCCTGTCCCTGCGGACCGCGGAGGAACGAGCGGAATCCGTTCGCGGCAAGGCGGATTCGCTGCGTCGCGCGGCCAGGGCCGAACGGGAGGCGCGGGCGCGCGCCGAACGGGCGATGTCGGCACGGAAGAACGCCGCCGCCGTCGCCGCTGCCGTCGCCGCATCCGGTGTGAAGGTCGCCGCGCATCTCGACACCGTCGTCGCCGCCGCCCTTGCCCATCGCGACGACCTGACCCGTCAACGGGTCGAGCGCGCCACGCAGGTCGAGGCGGTCAAGGAACGGGTCCGGCAGTTGACCGCGCAGCTGACCGCGCTCACCGATGCCGTGCACCGGGACGAGGTGGCCCGCGCGCAGGCCGCGACCCGCATCGAACAGCTCGAGGCCGCGATCTCCGAACAGCACGCCATCGGCCTCGACGACCTGGTCGCCGAGTACGGTCCCGACGTGCCGCTGCCGCCGTCCGAGCTCGAGATCGCCGAGTACGAGCAGGCGAAGGAGCGGGGCGAGCAGGTGGTCGCGCCGACGCCGATGGCCTACGACCGCGCCACTCAGGAACGGCGGGCCAAGCGCGCCGAGAAGGACCTCGCCACCCTCGGTCGAGTGAACCCGCTCGCGCTCGAGGAGTTCGCCGCGCTCGAGGAGCGGTACAACTTCCTGTCCACACAGCTTGAGGACGTCAAGACGGCCCGCAAGGACCTGCTCGGTGTCGTCGCCGACGTCGACGCCCGCATCCTGCAGGTGTTCACCGACGCCTGGGTGGACGTCGAGCGCGAGTTCGTGCAGGTGTTCGGGACGCTGTTCCCCGGCGGGGAGGGCCGTCTACTGCTCACCGACCCGGGCGACATGCTTACTACCGGCATCGAGGTCGAGGCCCGTCCCCCCGGCAAGAAGGTCAAGCGCCTGTCCCTGCTCTCGGGTGGCGAGAAGTCCCTGACCGCGGTCGCGATGCTGGTCGCGATCTTCCGGGCCCGGCCGTCGCCGTTCTACGTGATGGACGAGGTGGAGGCGGCGCTCGACGACACCAACCTGCGGAGGCTGATCAGCCTGTTCGAGCAGCTGCGGGAGAAGTCGCAGCTGATCGTCATCACGCACCAGAAGCCGACGATGGAGATCGCCGACGCGCTCTACGGTGTCAGCATGCGCGGCGACGGCATCACGCAGGTGATTTCGCAGCGGCTGCGCGGCCAGAATGTCGCCGAACCCGCCCCGGTCGCCGACTAGCCACCGCCCCCCTTCCTGACCGAATGTGGGATTCGGTCACTTCAAGTGACCGAATCCCACATTCGGTCAGGGGGGGAGGCGCGGTTGAGGGGGTGCGGTCAGGGGGAGGCGCGCAGGAAGGTCCCGGTTCGCCGGACGCCGAGGACGGGTGTCGGGACCCCGTCGCGGACGACGCATTCGCCGCCGACGAACACCGCGGACACCGCATCCTCGTTCCGGTTCACCATGCGCGACAGTCCGTCGTACTCCGGCACCGGGCACTCGGCGTATGCGTCGAGCGTGGCATCGAGGTGCGCGGGGTCGATCACCACCACGTCGGCCCGGTCACCGATCCGCAGGTGCCCGGCATCGAGCCGATACCAGTCGGCGAGCTCCCCGGTCAGGCGGTGCACCGCCCGTTCCACCGACATGAACGGTGTTCCCGCCCGCTCGGCGTCCTGAACGCGGCGCAGCAACCGCAGTCCGAAGTTGTAGAAGGCCATGTTCCGCAGGTGCGCGCCCGCGTCGGAGAAGCCCAGCTGGATGCCGGGGTCGGCGGCGAACCGGTCGAGCACCGCCGGGCGGTGGTTCGAGATCGTGGTACGCCACCGCACCTTGGTGCCGTGCTCGACGACCAGATCGAGGAACGCGTCGACGGGGTGCACCCCGCCCCGGTCGACCCCGACCTGCCCGAAGGTCTTGCCGATCACCGAAGTGTCCGGGCATTCGACGATCTCGGCGTCGAAGAAGTCCCGGTGCCAGACCCGCGGCCCGTACTTCTTGTCGTAGTCCGCGCGGAAACGTCGCCGGTAGTCCACGTCGGCGAGCAGCGCCCGCCGCTCCTCGATCTGGTTCGACAGGTGCAATGCCTCGGCGCCGGAGCCGAACTCCTCGAACACCGGCAGATCGATGCCGTCCGCGTACACCTCGAACGGCACAGGAAGATGCTGCCAGCGGAAGTCGCCGCCCAGCGCGTTGATCGCCTTCGCCATCGCCGGGAAGAGGTGCGCCGCAGCCGGTGTCGCCTTGACGTCGGCGGCGGAGAGCAGGCTCACCTTCAGCGGACGCCGGAACAGGCCAACGCTGCTCAGCGCCAACGCGACCATCGACTGCGGACGGGCCACGTCGGGGCCCGCCTGCAACGCCCGACCCCGGCGTCGCAGGATTGCGCCGAGCCTGCGGCGCTCCTTCCGCGTCGCATAGGTCGAGGGCAGTGTCCGGGACCGGCAGAGGTCACCGTCGAGCTTGTCGAACAGCAGTTCCTGTGTGGACAGGCCGACGAAGCCCGCGTCGAGCGCCTCCTCCAGCATGGCCGCCATCGCGTCGAGCTCGGCCTGCGTTGGCGCGACCTCCTTGCGGGTCGCCCGGTCCAGTCCCATTTGCGCGGAACGAATGTCCGAATGCCCAAGGAAGGAAGACACGTTCGGGCCCAACGGCAGCGCCTCGATCGCCTCGATGTACTCGTGCGCCGAGGTCCACGTCTTGGATTGGGTGAGCGTGTCGACGACGTGCCTGCGCGGGATGGCCTCGACCCGGCCAAACAGGTCGCCCGCATCGGAGGGGTCCGCGTGGACGGCGGACAGCGAACAGGAACCGAGGAAGACCGAGGTGACGCCGTGCCGCACCGATTCGGGCAGTCCCGGGCTCAGGAGGACCTCGACGTCGTAGTGCGTGTGAATGTCGAGCATGCCCGGCATGACCCACTTGCCGGAGGCGTCGAGCACCTGCGGGCACCCGGTTTCGTCGAGCGGGTCGATCGAGACGACCGCGACCCGCCCGCCGCGGATGCCGAGGTTCCGGATCGCGGACGTGGCGCCGGTGCCGTCGAACCAGCGGCCGTTCCTGATGATGACGTCGAAGCTCGTCCCGTCGCGGGGATCGCCGGGCACCGGTCGGTTCGTCACAGCTGCACCCTCGTTCGCATTGTCTTGCCGGTCGCGTTGCGCGGCAGCGGCGTCGTGGTGATCCGCCACCGGGTCGGCACCTTGAAGTACGCGAGCCGGTCGGCGGCATAGGCGCGCAACGACTCCGCCGACACGTCATCGCCCGGTCGCGTCACCACCACCGCGGCAACCTCCTCCCCGAGGTCCGGGTGGTCGACGCCGATCACCACGCACTCCGCGACGGCCGGATGCTCGTCGAGGCACTGCTCGACCTCGACGGGATAGACGTTCTCCCCGCCCCGCAGGATCAGGTCGGATCGGCGTCCGGTGAGCCGGATCATCCCGCCGTCCAGGACGCCGACGTCGCCGGTGTGCAGCCACCGGTCGTCGGTGATGGCCGCCGCGGTCGCCGCGTCGTCCTCCCAGTAGCCCAGCATCACGTACGGGCTCCGCACGCAGATCTCGCCCTCGGTGCCGTCCGGCACCGGGTCGCCGAACGGGTCGCGGACCTCGACCGCGACACCGATGATCGGGCGGCCCAGGGTGCCGGGGAAGGTGTCCAGGTCCATCGGCGTCGCGACGGACACCGCGGTGCAGCATTCGGTGAGCCCGTAGCTGTCGACCAGCGCATTCCGCGCGAACGGCAGCGTTTCCCGCAGCCGCTCCTGGAAGGTCGGGGACGACGGCGCCGACGCCAGCGCGAACGCGGTCAGCGACGACAGGTCGTACCGGTCCAGGTCGGGGTGGTCGAGGAGACGATTCGCCATCGTCGGCACCGCACCCCAGTTGGTGACCCGTTCCCGTTCGATCAGCCGAAGCACCCGGTCCACGTCGAAGGAACCCTCGTGGATCACCACGGCGCTGCCCGTCGCGAGCCGCGGCACGATCAGATTGTGCAGGCTGGCGATGTGGAACAGGGGAGAGGTGAGCAGGTAGCGCAGATCGCTCGGGCCGTCGGAGGCCGGGGTGCCCGCGAACGCCGCGGTGAGGGCGTCGCTGTAGCGGTGGTAGTCGATGACGGCCACCAGGTTTCGCTGCGAATGCACCGCACCCTTCGGCCGTCCGCTGGTGCCGCTGGTGTACAGAATCGCCGCCGGGTCGTCCTCGTCGACCTCGGTGCGCGGCAGCTCGGCGCCGGCGAACTCCTCCACCAGCCGGGGCAGGTCCGCTTCCATCGTGAGCACCGGCGTGTCCACGGCGAGGCCCTCGAGCCGCGTGGCGCGCGGTCCGTCGACGATCAGCACTGACGGGCGCGTGTGCCCGATCCCGTAGTCGATCTCGCGCGGCGCCCACCAGGCGTTGAATCCGACGGCGATCGCGCCGAGCGACTGGGTGGCCCAGAACGTCAGCACCCACTCGGGCGTGTTGGCGGCGAGGATCGCGACGCGATCGCCCGGTCCGACGCCGTACCGGTCGCGCAGTGCCGTCGCGAGCGCGGCAACGGCGGCGCCGTGCTCCGCGTAGGACATCCGGCGGTCCTCGGTGACCAGGTAGTCGCGGTCGCCGTACTCGAGGGACGCGGCGAGGACGTCGCCGAGGGACCGGTTCCGGCCAACCATCACCGGCATCGCGGCGCCGAGGACGTCCTCGACGCCGAGCTCGAACCGGCCACCGGGCCCGGTGAGCGCGGCGATCACGGAGGCGATCTGCGCCAGGGGATCATCGGCCTTCGTCACGTGTCTTCCTTGTCGTTCGGGGGTCAGGGGACGAGGACCGCGCGGCCCCGGATGTGGCCCGCTTCGAGGCGGTCGAAGGCGTTGCGGGCGTCGCGCAGGTCGAACCGCTCCACCGCGACGACGAGCCGCCCGGTCTGCGCAAGGGTGATCGCGTCAACGAGGTCACCTCGGGTGCCGCCGTACGACTTGCGCACCGACGCACCCCACGGCCAGCCGGGGCCGCCAGCGGCGTCGGCCGTCACCCCGGGGACGCCGCCGCCGAGCCCGATCATCCGGTACGCCCCGTTCGGTGCCACCGACTCGACCGCCATGCGTGCGGTGGCGTCGATGCCGACGAAGTCGAACACCGCGTCCGCGCCGCGACCACCGGTGAGGTCGAGGATCCGGCGGGCGGTGTCCGGGCCGGATTCGAAGGTGACCTCGGCGCCGCAGTGGGCCGCGAGCGCGAGCCGGTCGTCGCCGACGTCGACCGCAACGACCCGGGTCGCGCTGGCCGCGCGGAGGATCTGGACGGCGACGTGCCCGAGGCCGCCGACGCCGATCACCACGGCGGTGGAGCCGGGGCCGAGGTGGTCGCGGGCGCCGCGGATCGCGTGACAGCTGGTCAGTGCGGCGTCGGCGATCGGGGCGGCCTGCAGGAAGTCGAGGTCGCCGATCGGGACGAACGACCGCGCGGGCACCCGGACGTAGTCGGCCATCCCCCCGTCCGGGCCGAGACCGGGACACGGCGGCATCGCGGTGCGGCCCGCCGCCAGGCAGACGTTCTCGTTGCCGGTCAGGCATTCCCGGCACACCCCACACGACCAGCACAGGTAGATCACGCCGCGCTCACCGATGCTGCGGCCGTCGACCGCGTCGCCGACCGCCTCGATCGTGCCCGCGATCTCGTGCCCGAGGGTCAGCGGCTCCTCCCGCATCTTCACCGGGAAGTGCAGCAGGTGCAGGTCGGAGTGGCAGAGGCCCGCCGCGCCGACCCGGATCAGCAGATCGGACGGACCGAGCTCGGGGACCGGGACGTCCCGGACCTCGATCACACCGGGGCCGGTCAGTTGCAGCGCGCGCATCGAGCCGTCGCCGTCCTGTGCGGCCACCGGGGCGGGTGTGCGGGACTCATGGGCGTACTCCTGTGGGTGCGGGGTGCCCGGATTCCGGTGTTTGACCGGAATCGGGCTCGACTCGACCCCAGCAAGCGGCAACGCCCGTGTGATCTGGGCGATAGACTAGTATTCGCTGACGTTGTGTCAAGTGACAAACTTTATGTCTTGTTTATGGCATAGAGTCCAGTCAGTGGGCACCCGCTAGCCTGGGGGCATGGCGGACACGGCCGACAAGCCACGCAAGCGGAAGAGCACCCTGCGGGAGGAGCAGAAGAAGGCGACCCGGGCCAAGATCGAGGAATCCGCCCGGACCCTGTTCAGCGCGCGGGGATACGCCGCAGTCACCGTCGACGACATCGCAGCTCAGGTCGGGTGCAGCCGGGCCACCTTCTACCTGCACTTCACGGCCAAGGTCGACGTGTTGCTGGTCCTGGCCGAGCGGGACATGGCGCCCAGCACCCTCGCGGTGTACCGGGACCTCGACCGGGTCCTCGACACCGGTTCGCGGGAGGAGCTCACCGGCTGGATCACGCGTGCCATCGGGTGGCTCCAGCAGAACAAGGACATGCTCCAGGCCTGGGACGAGGCGACCGTGCTCGAGCCGGACATGCAGGCCGTCGCCCGCCACGGGATGCTCGCCCTGCCGAACGCGATGACGACGTACCTCGACCGCTGGCCCGAGGACCGGCGCGACGAGGCCCGGCTGCGGGTCGATCTCCTGCTCACGCAGCTCGAACGCTTCTTCACCCGGTGGGCGGTGCAGGGCACGATCGACGTGACCGCGGAGACGGCGGCGGAGGTGCTCACCGACATCTGGTTCCCGGCCCTGTCGGCTCCATGACCGTCGGCAGGCGCACCATGTGCGCCGCAGGCCGCGCGGCCTGAGAGTATGGGTCGGTGACTACCGGAGCTTGGATCGCCATCGCGGCCGTACTGGCCGTCCTCATCGTTGCCCTCGTCGTCGGTGGGGTGCTGTACCGGCGACGGCAGGTCAGCCTGACCCCGAAGACCGAGCGGCCCGAGGCGCTCGGCGAGGCCACCGACCGGTCGGGCGGGTACACGTCGGCGGGCGGCTTCAACTTCAGTGAGGGGAGCACGGCCACCGCCCCGCCCGCGCCGAAGCCGGTGCCAGCGGAACCGAAGGTCGTCGAGAAGCCGGTCGTCGAGGAGCCGGTCGTCGAGGAGCCGGTCGTCGAGGAGCCGGTGGTGGAGGAGCCCACGGCCGCCGAGCCGGTCGTCGAGACGCCTGCGGTTGAAGAGCAGTCCGCGGCCCCCGCCGACGAAGCGCCGGTCGCCGAGCCGGTCGTCGCCGAGCCGGTCGTTGAGGAGCCCGTCGTCGAGGAGCCGGCCGCGGCGCCCGCCCCGGAACCGGAGGCGCCCGCTGCGCCCGTCATCGAGGAGATCGCGCCGACCGAGGGCAGGCTCGACCGGCTCCGCGGCCGTCTCTCCCGATCCCAGAACGCGGTCGGCAAGTCGCTGCTCGGCCTGCTCGGCGGCGGCGACCTGGACGAGGACTCCTGGGAGGAGATCGAGGACACCCTGATCATCGCCGACCTCGGCAGCGCCGTGACCGAGGAGGTCGTCGGGAAGTTGCGGGCGGAGATCGCGTCCGGCAACGTCAAGACCGAGGCGCAGGCCCGCGCGCTGCTCCGCAAGGTGCTGATCGAGGCGCTGCACCCGGAGATGGACCGCTCGATCCGGGCGTTGCCGCACGATGCGACCCCCGGCGTCCTGCTCGTGGTCGGCGTCAACGGCACCGGCAAGACCACCAGCACCGGCAAGCTCGCGCGGGTGCTCGTCGCGGACGGCCGCCGGGTGCTGCTCGGCGCCGCCGACACCTTCCGCGCCGCGGCAGCGGACCAGCTGCAGACGTGGGCCGAGCGGGTCGGTGCCGAGGTTGTCCGCGGACCCGAGGGCGGGGACCCCGCCGCGATCGCGTTCGACTCCGTCACCAAGGGCATCGAGACCGGTGTGGACGTCGTCATCGTCGACACCGCGGGCCGCCTGCACACCAAGACCGGCCTGATGGACGAGCTCGGCAAGGTCAAGCGGGTCGTCGAGAAGCGGGCCGTGGTCGACGAGGTGCTGCTGGTGCTCGACTCGACCGTCGGGCAGAACGGGCTCGTCCAGGCCCGGGTGTTCGCGGAGGTCGTCGACATCACCGGCGTCGTGCTCACCAAGCTCGACGGCACCGCGAAGGGCGGCATCGTGTTCCAGGTGCAGCACGAGCTGGGTGTGCCGGTGAAGCTGGTCGGGCTCGGTGAGGGCGCCGACGATTTGGCGCCGTTCGAGCCGGAGGCGTTCGTGGACGCGCTCCTCGGCTGAACCGCGGCAGCAGGCCGAGGGGAAGCCCCGGCGGGTCGCACGGGGCAACAACTCGGCCTGTCAGGGCCGCGAAACCTAGTAGCAACACACATCCGCGATGCGTTCACGTGCGCGAAACGCGAGGGCGTCACAGCCGAAACACCCGATGAGCACTCTTCTCCTCAAGTCGAAAGCCGCGAGCAGCGGGCGACCTGACGAAGGAGGAGGCACAAGGTGGAATTCCCGACTATCGGAGCACCGGACGCCGGTGATACCGCGTGGATGCTGATGAGCGCCGCGCTGGTGTTGCTGATGACGCCCGGTCTGGCGTTCTTCTACGGCGGCATGGTCCGCGCGAAGAGCGTTCTGAACATGATCATGATGAGTGTCGGCGCGATGGGCGTCGTCGGTGTCCTGTGGGCGCTGTACGGCTATTCGATGGCTTTCGGCGAGGACAAGGGCGGGCTGATCGGCGACCCGTTCCAGTTCTTCGGGCTCAAGGGTCTGTTCGGTGGCTCCTACCTGGCGGACGCGGAGACCGGGGCCGCCGCCGCGATCCCGCTCGTCGGCACCATCCCGGCGACGGTGTTCGTCGCCTTCCAGGCGATGTTCGCGATTCTCACCGTCGCGCTGATCTCCGGTGCTGTCGCCGACCGCATGCGGTTCGGGCCGTGGCTGCTGTTCGCCGGGCTGTGGGCCACCGTCGTCTACTTCCCGGTCGCGCACTGGGTCTTCTCCTTCGACGGCGTCACCGCCGAGACCGGCGGCTGGATCGCGAACTCGGTCAAGGCGATCGACTTCGCCGGTGGTACCGCGGTGCACATCAACGCCGGTGTCGCTGGCCTGGTCCTCGCCCTGATGCTCGGCAAGCGTCGCGGCTGGCCCGCCACCCCGTTCCGCCCGCATAACCTGCCGTTCGTGATGCTCGGCGCCGCGCTGCTGTGGTTCGGCTGGTTCGGCTTCAACGCCGGGTCCGCGGTCGGCTCCAACGGGATCGCAGGCGCCGCGTTCGTCACCACCCTCGTCGCCACCGCCGCCGCGATGCTCGCCTGGCTGCTCGTCGAGCGGCTGCGGGACGGGCACGCCACCACCCTCGGCGGCGCCTCCGGCATCGTCGCTGGCCTGGTCGCGATCACTCCGGCCTGCTCGTCGGTGGACGTGGTCGGTGCCCTCGTCATCGGTGTCGTCGCAGGCGCCCTGTGCGCCCTCGCGGTCGGCCTCAAGTACCGCTTCGGCTTCGACGACTCCCTCGACGTCGTCGGTGTCCACCTGGTCGGCGGCATCGTCGGCACCCTGCTGGTCGGCTTCGTCGCGACGGCGGACGCACCCGCCGCGGTGGACGGCCTGTTCTATGGTGGGGGCCTCGACCAGCTGTGGCGCCAGGCGGTCGGTGCGGGCGCGGTGCTGCTGTACTCGCTCGTCGCCACCACCGTCGTCGCGCTCATCGTGAAGTTCACGATCGGTCTGCGGGCGAGTGACGAGGCCGAGGCCCGCGGTCTGGACGATACTGAGCACGCCGAGAACGCCTACGACTTCGCCGCACTCGGCGGTGGGGGTTCGGTTGGCTCGGCAATCTCGGCACCGGTGCGCACGTCCGTCAGGGAGGCATGAATTCAATGAAGCTCATCACCGCAATCGTCAAGCCGTTCACGCTCGAGGACGTCAAGACCGGGCTGGAGCAGGCAGGCGTGCTGGGCATGACCGTCAGCGAGGTCCAGGGGTACGGCAGGCAGAAGGGGCACACCGAGGTGTACCGGGGTGCCGAGTACTCGGTCGACTTCGTCCCGAAGGTCCGTGTCGAGGTCGTCGTCGACGACAGCGTGGTCGACAAGGTCGTCGAGGTGATCGTCGAGGCCGCCCGCACCGGCAAGATCGGTGACGGCAAGGTGTGGGTGAGCCCGGTCGAGTCCGTCATCCGGGTCCGGACCGGCGAGCGGGGCGCGGATGCCATCTGACCCGACAGGGTCCGCATCCGGTGGCCCCGATCCCGTCGCAGCAGCGGCGGGGTCGGGGCCACCCGCGTTCGCGGGCACCCCGACACCCGGCCACGACCACATCGTCGCCGCCGACGACCTGGTCCGGGCACGGAAGCAGTTGCTGGACCGTGGTTCCCGCGCCCGCAGGCTCGACGCCCCCGCGTTGCGGTCGGCGATGGTGGAGCTGCACGAGTTCTGGTTGACCACCAAGGGCGCCGAACTCGGGATCACCGCGGACAGCGGCTTCGCGATCGTCGCCGTCGGCGGCCTCGGCCGCCGGGAGCTCCTTCCGCACTCGGACCTCGACCTGGTGCTGCTGCACGACGACATGGACCCCGGCGTGGTCGCCGATGTCGCGGACCGGCTCTGGTACCCGTTGTGGGACGCGCACATCAAGCTCGACCACAGTGTGCGGACGGTGCCGCAGGCGTTGCAGGTTGCGGCCACCGACCTGACCGCGGCAATGGGCCTGCTCGAGGCGCGGCACATCGCCGGGGATGCGGAGCTGACTAACCTGCTGATCGGGGGGGTGCGGCGGCAGTGGCGGGCCGGGATCCGGTCCCGCTTCGATGAACTCGTGGAGATGACCCGCGCGCGGTGGTCCCGCAGCGGGGAGATCGCGCATCGCGCCGAACCCGACGTCAAGAACGGCCGCGGCGGACTGCGCGACGTCCAGCTGCTTGACGCGCTGGCGATCGCCCAGTTGACCGACGCGGCAACGGGACTCGGGCCGGATGCGCCGGGCGGGGGGCTGGCCTCCGCGCATCTGCGGCTGCTCGATGTCCGCACCGAACTGCACCGGGTAGCCGGCCGCGCCAGGGACCAGGTCCGCGCACAGGACGCCGACGAGATCGGGGCCGCGCTGCGGATCGGTGACCGCTTTGACCTGGCCAGGACGTTGAGCGACTCGGCCCGCACCATCGGCTACTCGGTGGACGTGGGGCTGCGGACGGCGGGCAACGGGTTGCCGCGGCGCGGCCTGGCCCGACTCCGTCGGGTGCCGGTGCGGCGGCCACTCGACGAGGGGGTCGTCGAGCATGCCGGGGAGGTGGTGCTGGCGCGGGACGCGACACCGTCGCGGGACCCCGGGCTGATCATGCGGGTCGCCGCGGCCGCAGCCCGGACCGGCATGCCGATCTCGGCGTCCACCCTCGGCAGGCTCTCCGACAGCGCGCCGGAGCTGCGGGAGCCGTGGCCGACGGAGGCGCTCGCGGATCTGCTGGTGTTGGTGGGGTCGGGGCCGCGGACGGCAGCGGTGATCGAGGCGCTCGACCGCACCGGGCTGTGGGGGCGGCTGCTGCCCGAATGGGGCTCGGTTCGCGACCTGCCGCCCCGCGACGCCGTGCACACCTGGACGGTGGACCGGCACCTCGTGGAGACGGCGGTCCAGGCGAGTGCGTTCACCACTCGGGTCACCCGCCCGGATCTGCTGCTCCTCGGTGCGTTGCTGCACGACATCGGGAAGGGGCGCGGCGGCGACCACAGCGTCGTCGGGGCCGACCTGGCCACCCAGATCGGCAGGCGGCTCGGCCTGTGGCCGTCGGATGTCACCGTGCTCAGTGCGATGGTCCGGCACCACCTGCTGCTCCCGGACACCGCAACCCGCCGAGACCTGGACGATCCCGCGACCGTGCGGATGGTGGCCGACGCGCTCGGACACGACCCGGTGCTGCTCGAGTTGCTCTACGCGCTCGCCGAAGCCGATTCGCTCGCGACCGGGCCCGGGGTGTGGGGCGAGTGGAAGGCGACGCTCATCGGGGAGTTGGTGCGTCGCTGCAGGCTGGTGATGGCGGGCGAGCCGCTGCCGGAACCCGACCCGATCGACCCGGAACACGCCGCCCTCGCCGAGGGCGGGGGTGTGCACGTGATGCTGACGCCGGCCGAGGGGCCCCACACCTACACGGTGACGGTGATCGCGCCGGACGTGCCCGGCCTGCTGTCCGACGCGGCCGGGGTGCTGGCCCTGCACTCGCTGCGGGTGCTGTCGGCGGCGGTCGGCAGTCACGGCGATGCGGTGGTGAACTCGTTCACCGTCGCGCCCCGCTTCGGTGCACCCCCGCAGGCCGGGCTGCTGCGGCAGGAGCTGATCCGGGCGACGGCAGGCGAACTGGACCTGGTCACCACCCTCGCCGAGAAGGAGCGGGCCGCACAGCAGGAGCAGGTGCTCGACCTGGGCGCGGCGGGAGTGCCGGTGCAGTACGCGCAGGCGCCGCCGCGGATCATCTGGTTCGACTCCGACGTCCCGGGGCAGGTGATCCTCGAACTGCGCACCGAGGACCGGCTCGGCATGCTGTGCCGGCTCGCCGCGGTGCTCGAGCAGCACGGTGCGGACGTCCGGTGGGCGAAGGTCACCACCCTCGGCACCTCCGTGGTCGACGCGTTCTGCCTTCACCTCGGCGACGGCGATCCGCGGGTCACCCGCGCGGACCTGGCGGCGGCGATCCTGTCGGTGGTGCCCGCCCCGGCGCCGCCGAGGGGCGGGGAGGAGGGGGGTGCCGCCCCGAGCGGCTAGGCTGGTGTGCACGTGTCCGCGGACGGGCCCCGTGCCGGTCCAGACCACCCCGTCTCACAGCCAGGAGCTCGCTCGGTGTTCGAATCCCTTTCCGACAGGTTGACCGGTGCCCTCAAGGACCTGCGCGGCAAGGGCCGGTTGTCCGGCGCCGACATCGACGCCACGTGCAGGGAGATCAGGCTCGCCCTGCTCGAGGCCGACGTCGCGTTGCCGGTCGTCCGGTCCTTCATCGCGAAGATCAAGGAACGCGCGAAGGGTGCCGAGGTCTCCGGCGCGCTGAACCCGGCGCAGCAGGTCGTCAAGATCGTCAACGAGGAGCTCGTCGGGATCCTCGGCGGCGAGACCCGGCGGCTGCAGTTCGCGAAGACCCCGCCGACGGTCATCATGCTCGCCGGCCTGCAGGGTTCCGGTAAGACCACCCTCGCGGGCAAGCTCGCCACGTGGCTGACCGGGCAGGGCCACACCCCGCTGCTGGTGGCCTGCGACCTGCAGCGCCCCGGCGCGGTGGGTCAGCTGCAGATCGTCGGCGAGCGGGCCGGTGCCGCGGTGTTCGCGCCGCACCCCGGCACGTCGATCGGCGGCGGCGAGAACCAGCTCGGCCAGTCCGCCGCCGACCCCGTCGATGTTGCCCGCCGCGGCATCGAGGAGGCCCGCGCGAAGCATCACGACGTGGTGATCGTCGACACCGCTGGCCGCCTCGGCATCGACGAGGAACTGATGGCGCAGGCCGCGGGGATCCGCGACGCCGTCCAGCCCGACGAGGTGCTGTTCGTCCTCGACGCGATGACCGGCCAGGACGCGGTGCACACCGCCGAGGCGTTCCAGTCGGGTGTCGGCTTCACCGGTGTCGTGCTGACCAAGCTCGACGGCGATGCCCGCGGCGGCGCCGCGCTGAGCGTCCGGGAGATCACCGGCAAACCGATCATGTTCGCGTCCACCGGCGAGAAGCTCGAGGACTTCGACGTCTTCCACCCGGACCGGATGTCGAGCCGGATCCTCGGCATGGGTGACGTGCTCACCCTGATCGAGCAGGCCGAGCAGGTCTTCGACGCCAAGCAGGCCGAGGTCGCCGCGCAGAAGATCGGGTCGGGCGAGCTGACCCTCGAGGACTTCCTCGAGCAGATGATGGCGGTCCGGAAGATGGGCCCGATCGGCAACCTGCTCGGGATGCTGCCCGGCGCTGGCCAGATGAAGGACGCCCTCGCCCAGGTCGACGACAAGCAGCTCGACCGGATCCAGGCGATCATCCGCGGCATGACCCCGGCCGAGCGGGCCAACCCGAAGATCATCAACGCCTCCCGCCGGCTGCGGATCGCGAACGGGTCCGGTGTGAAGGTCTCCGACGTCAACCAATTGGTCGACCGGTTCTTCGAGGCCCGCAAGATGATGACGGCGATGGCGGGCCGGATGGGCATGCCCGGTGCCCGCGGCTCGCAGCGCTCGAAGAAGGGCAAGAAGGGCAAGAAGGGCGGCAAGGGTCCGACCCCGCCGAAGATGAAGGGCGGCTTCCCCGGGATGCCCGGCGGCTTCCCCGGACTGCCCGCCGGGATGGACCTGTCGAAGATGCCGAAGGGGCTCGACGAGCTGCCGCCGGGTCTCGAGGGCCTGGACCTGTCCCAGCTCAAGCTGCCGAAGAACTAGGCCGTGTCGCTGCGCATCGCGGGCCGCGGCCTGCCCGACGAACAGCCCATCGAACTGTGGATCGGTGACGACGGGCTGATCTCCGCCGACCCGGTCCCGGCCGCGCGGACCCTGACCGAGACCGGATGGGTGCTGCCCGGCCTCGTCGACGCGCACTGCCATGTCGGCATCCGCTACGGCGGCGGCCACGAGGACGAGGCCGGGCTGCTCGCGCAGGCGGAGACCGAACGCGACCGCGGGGTGCTGCTGCTCCGTGACGCCGGGTCCCCGGTGGACACCCGCCTCGTCGACGCGCGCCCGGACCTGCCGCGGATCATCCGCGCGGGCAGGCACATCGCGCGCCCCAAGCGGTACATCCGCGGCCTACCGATCGACCTGGACGACGAGTCGCAGCTGCCTGCGGCGGTGACCGAGCAGGCGCTGCGCGGCGACGGCTGGGTCAAGCTGGTCGGCGACTGGATCGACCGCGAGGTCGGGGACCTGCGCCCGCTGTGGAGCGACGCGGTCCTGAAGGAGGCCATCGCTGCCGCGCACCGGGCGGGCGCCCGGGTCACCGCCCACGTGTTCGGCGAGGACGCGCTGCCGGGGCTGATCGGCGCGGGCATCGACTGCATCGAGCACGGCACCGGCCTGACCGACGAGACCATCGAGATGATGGTCGAGCACGGCACCGCGCTGGTGCCGACGCTGGTGAACATCGCGACCTTCCCGGAGATCGCGGACTCGGCATCCCGGTTCCCGGTGTATGCCGCGCACATGCGTGACCTGCACGCCCGGCGCTACGAGACGGTGGCCGCCGCGCACGCCGCAGGTGTCGCGATCTACGCGGGCACCGACGCGGGCGGATCGATCAGGCACGGCCGGATCGCCGACGAGGTCGCCGAGTTGGCTGCGGCAGGCCTCGGGCCGACCGGGGCGCTCGGCGCCGCCTGCTGGGATGCCCGCACCTGGCTCGGGCATCCGGGCCTCGATGACGGCGCCCCAGCGGACCTCGTCGTCTACGACCGGGACCCGCGGATCGGGCCGGATGTGCTGGCGCGGCCGGACCTGGTGGTGCTGCGCGGGCAGGTCGTCACGCGGCGCGGCCGGTTCGCGTAGCGGGGCCGGTTCATCGGCGCGGCCGGTTCGCGTAGCGGGGCCGGTTCATTGGCGCGGTCGGTTCGCGTAGCGGGGCCGGTTCATCGGCGCGTACTACCGGGTGCAGCCGTCGCCGGCGTCGCCAGCGCGGGCGGTGAACCGGATCTCGCTGATCGAGGTGACATCGTTGAACGGGGCGGACTGCACCCCGTCCCGGCTGGAGACCGGCTGACCGTCGACGGTCGCGACGACCGTCAACGTCGCGGTGCGCGCGGTGGTGTCGACCGGCATCGTCTGGACGCCGCGCCGCGGCTCGAGCCGCTGCACGGTGGTGCTGCCGTCGTCGAATGTCCACTTCACCTCGGTGACCTTCCGGTTCTGCGCGAACCGGTCGGATCCGTCGGGGTCGGTCTTGTCGTGGCCGGGGTCGACGCCGATGGACGCCAACTGGACCGAGCACGGGAAGCTGACGGCGAGGGTCTGGCCCGCGGTGCCCATGCAGCGCCACGCGGTCGTGACATCACCGTCGATCGCGTTCGGTGCCTCGTAGGCGTGCGTGCGGCCCGTCGAGTCCACCGCCGGGGGCAGCGGCGTGCAGGTCGGGAGCACGGCGGTCGGGGTGACGGCGACGGTGTCGGCACTGACGTCCCCGGCAGGGACTTCGAAGGCCCCGCCCCCGAAGTCCCCGCCCGCAAGGTCCCCGCCGTCCGCGGTGTCGGTGTCGTCCGCGGGTGCCGCGCTGCCCGCGACGGCACCGGTGTCGTCGGTGAGGGCCCGGTTGATCAGGTAGCCGCCGCCGGCGAGCACCGCGAGGACCGCCGCGATCGACGTGAGCACGACCGCCCAGCCCCGCCCGGACAGCGGCGGGCGGGGCGGTTCGGGGGGCGCCGCGGGCGTGGGGGTGCTGTCGGTCATGCGGGGGTGTCCTTCGTCGGTGCGGCGGCGGCCGTCGGCGTGGTGGCTGGTTCGGGTGGAAGGAATGGTTCGTGCGGCGTGGTCGGGGCGCGCCGCGCCTGCGCGAGCCCGACGTCGTATGCGAGCGCGGCGAACGCGACCACGGCCTGCAGCGCGGCGAGCACGAGGATCGTGATCCCACCCCAGCCGAGCCCGATGACCACCGGCTCGGTGCCGTCGGCGGCGGCGCCGAGCAGGTCCGCCGGCGTCGCGACGTTGCCGATGACGATCAGCACGAAGAGCGCGAGCAGGGTGCCCGCCGCCGCGGACGCGGTCGCGATCGCGTGCAGCACCGGGGTGGCGCCGCGGACGGTGGCGAGCCGGGGGAGCGTCGACAGGCCCGCCACCAGGCCAGCGAACAGCACTGCCGCCACCACCAGCAGGCCCTGCGGGAGCGCGATCGCGCTGACGGTCACGACGCCACCCGAGGTGTGCGCGTCGAGGTAGGGGCCGAGGCCGACGAAGAGGGCGGCGACCCCGAGCAGCAGGACCACCGCGGCGAGGGCGATGCCGCGGCGTCGCTCGGGTACCGGGGGCCCGTCCGTGAAACTCGGGAACGGTGCCTGCGCGGGAGCTGCGCTCGGCGCGGGTGGACGCGGCGGCGAGGGCGACAACGTCGTGCCCCTTTCGAGTCGTCGAACCGGGCCGCGTGGCCCGCGGTCGACCGGAGTGTAGGCAGACGGTGGGCGGGTCGGGCGGCTATCCGGGTGCGGGCGCGTCGCCGCGGGCCGTCCCGGGGGCGGTCGCGGGGCGGGCGATTCGTCGGGTGGTGTGCGCGTCTGGCAGAATGGACCGCTGTTCGCCCGTCTCCGGTTACGCACCGCGCGGCGGTCACAACACCCCATCAACGCAAAACCGGGTGCGCATGCCTTGCGCATCGCTGAATTGCGCCGTGACCATTCGAAAGGTTCCATCGTGGCTGTCAAGATCAAGCTCACGCGGCTCGGCAAGATCCGCAACCCGCAGTACCGCATCATCGTCGCGGACTCTCGCACCCGCCGCAACGGCCGTGCGATCGAGACCATCGGCAAGTACCACCCCAAGGAAGAGCCGTCGCTGATCGAGATCGACTCGGAGCGCGCGCAGTACTGGCTCGGCGTCGGCGCCCAGCCCACCGAGCCGGTCGAGAACCTGCTCAAGATCACCGGCGACTGGCAGAAGTTCAAGGGCCTGCCGGGCACCGAGGGCACCCTCAAGACCAAGGAGGCCAAGCCCTCCAAGCTGGAGCTGTTCCAGGCCGCGCTCGCCGCCGCCGAGAACGAGCCGGTCGCCGAGGCCATCACCCCGAAGAAGAAGGCCGCCAAGAAGGACGAGGCCGCCGAGGCCGAGGCCCCCGCCGAGTCCGCTGAGGCCGGCGAGTAATGAGTGCCGTTGTCGCCGACGCCGTCGAACATCTCGTTCGCGGCATCGTCGCCAATCCCGACGATGTCCGGGTCGAGATGATCACCGGGCGTCGCGGGCGCACTGTCGAGGTACACGTCAACCCCGACGACCTCGGCAAGGTCATTGGCCGTGGCGGCCGCACCGCCACCGCACTGCGGACCCTCGTCACCGGCATCGGTGGCAAGGGACTTCGCGTCGACGTGATCGACACCGATCAGTAATTCGGTGGAACTCGTCATCGGCCGTGTCGCCAAGTCGCACGGCATCAGGGGCGAACTCGCCGTCGAGATCCGCACCGACGAGCCGGAGCTGCGCTTCGCCGTCGGTGCGGTCCTGCGCGGCCGCAAGCCCCGCGATCGGAAGCTCACCGATTACACGGTGGAAGCCGCCCGGGAACACTCCGGGCGGCTTCTGCTGCGTGTGCGCGGCGTCGACGACCGCACCGCGGCCGACGCGATGCGCGGCACGCTGTTCGTGGTCGACACCGCGGACCTGCCGCCGTCCGACGACCCGGACTCGTTCTACGACCACGAACTCGAGGGCCTCGAGGTGCGGCTCGGTGACGGCTCCGTCGTCGGAACGGTCGTCGAGGTGCTGCACTCCGCGGCCGGGGAACTGCTGTCGGTGCGTCCGGTCGGCAGTGACACAGGTGAGATCCTGATCCCGTTCGTCACCGCGATCGTCCCGACCGTCTCCGTCGCGGGCGGCTACGTGGAGATCGACCCACCCGAAGGACTACTGGACCCGGAGTAGCCGTGCGCCTCGACGTCATCACGATCTTCCCCGAGTACCTCGAGCCGCTGCGAACCGCGTTGCTGGGCAAGGCCATCGAGAAGGGCCTCGTCTCGGTCGGCGTGCACAACCTGCGGGACTGGACGCACGACGTGCACAAGGCCGTCGACGACTCCCCGTACGGCGGCGGGCCCGGCATGGTCATGAAGCCCACTATCTGGGGCGATGCCCTGGACGCTGTCTGCCCCGACGACGCGCTGCTCGTGGTCCCCACCCCCGCCGGGGTGCCGTTCACCCAGGCCACCGCGCAGCGCTGGTCCACCGAGAAGCACCTCGTCTTCGCCTGCGGCCGCTACGAGGGGATCGACCAACGCGTCTTCGACGACGCCGCCCGCCGGGCGCGGGTCGAAGAGGTCAGCATCGGGGACTACGTGCTCATCGGCGGGGAGGCCGCCGTGCTGGTGATGGCCGAGGCCGTCGTCCGGCTGATGCCGGGGGTGCTCGGCAATCAGCAGTCGCACGAAGAGGATTCGTTCTCCGACGGGCTCCTCGAAGGTCCCAGCTACACCCGGCCGGTGAGCTGGCGGGGCCTCGACGTGCCCGAGGTGCTGCTGTCCGGCAACCACGCGAAGGTCGCCCAGTGGCGGCGCGAACAGTCGCTGACGCGGACCGCGGAGCGGCGGCCCGACCTCCTCCCCGGCACCGACGACGCGTAGCCCCGCGCCCGGCCGAACTGTCGGTGGGTCACGGTAGGGTCGATCGCCGTGACCTCAGCCCTGAAATCTGTGAACCAACGCATCGCCGAGGAACTCGACGTTCGGGAGGAGCAGGTCCGTGCGGCCGTCGACCTCCTCGACGGCGGCGCGACGGTCCCGTTCATCGCCCGATACCGCAAGGAGGTCACCGGCGGCCTCGACGACGTGCAGTTGCGGCAGCTCGAGGAGCGGCTGCGCTACCTGCGCGAGCTCGACGAGCGCCGGGTCGCGATCATCGAGTCGATCCGCGCCCAGGACAAGCTGACCGACGAACTCGAGGACCAGCTGATCCTCGCCGACACCAAGGCCCGGCTCGAGGACATCTACCTGCCGTACAAGCCGAAGCGGCGCACCAAGGCGCAGATCGCTAGGGAGGCCGGGCATCAGCCGGTCGCCGACACCCTCCTCGCCGACCCCTCCGTCGACCCCGCCCAGTACACCGCCGAGCAGCTCGAGGGCGCCCGCGCGATCCTCGTCGAGCAGTTCGCCGAGGACGCGGACCTGGTCGGTGAGCTGCGTGAGACGATGTGGCGCCGCGGCCAGGTGACCTCCACGGTCCGGAAGGGCAAGGAGTCCGATGGCGCGAAGTTCGCCGACTACTTCGAGTTCTCCGAGCCGTTCGAGAAGCTGCCGTCCCACCGGATCCTCGCGTTGCTGCGCGGCGAGAAGGAAGAGGTGCTCTCGCTCGGCCTCGACGCGGACACCGAGCCGCAGGCGCCGGGGGAGCCGACCGTCTACGAGGGCCGCATCGCCGCCCGATTCGGGGTCGCGGACCGGGGGCGTCCCGCCGACCGGTGGCTGCTCGACACCGTCCGCTGGGCCTGGAAGACGAAGCTGGCCGTCAGCCTCGGCATCGACACCCGGATGCGGCTGCGGCAGTCGGCCGAGCAGGACGCGGTCGACGTGTTCGCCACCAACCTCAAGGACCTGCTGCTCGCCGCGCCCGCGGGCACCCGCACCACGATGGGTCTCGACCCGGGATTCCGCACCGGCACCAAGGTCGCGGTCGTCGACGCCACCGGCAAGGTGCTCGACCACGCCACCATCTACCCGCACCAGCCGGCGAACAAGTGGGACCAGTCGCTGGCCACCCTCGCCGGGCTGGCCGCCAAGCATCGCGTCGACCTGATCGCGATCGGCAACGGCACCGCCTCCCGGGAAACCGATGCGCTCGCCACCGATCTGATCGCGAAGTTCCCGGCGGCGAAGCTGACCAAGGTGATGGTCTCGGAGGCGGGCGCGTCGGTGTACTCGGCGTCCGCGTACGGTTCCCAGGAACTGCCCGACCTCGATGTGTCGATCCGCGGTGCGGTGTCCATCGCCCGCCGGCTGCAGGACCCGCTCGCCGAGCTGGTGAAGATCGACCCGAAGTCCATCGGCGTCGGTCAGTACCAGCACGACGTGTCGGAGACGCTGCTCGCGCGGTCCCTCGACGCGGTCGTCGAGGACGCGGTGAATGCGGTCGGTGTCGACGTCAACACCGCGTCGGTGCCGCTGCTGTCGCGGGTGTCGGGCATCGCCGCGTCGCTCGCCGAGTCGATCGTCGCGCACCGGGATGCCAACGGCCCGTTCCGGACCCGTGCCGCGCTCAAGGACGTGGCCCGCCTCGGGCCGAAGGCGTTCGAGCAGTGCGCGGGCTTCCTCAAGATCGCCGACGGCGACGACCCGCTCGACTCGTCGGCCGTGCACCCCGAGGCGTACCCGGTGGTGCGGCGGATCGTCGACGCGCAGGGGGCGACGGTCAAGGAGATCATCGGCAACGCGTCGATGCTGCGGTCGCTGCGCCCGCAGCAGTTCGCCGACGAGCGGTTCGGTGTCCCCACCGTCACCGACATCATCGCCGAGCTGGAGAAGCCGGGCCGCGACCCGCGCCCGGAGTTCAAGACCGCCACGTTCGCGGCCGGGGTCGAGAAGGTCGCCGACCTCACGCCCGGCATGGTCCTCGAGGGGGTCGTCACCAACGTCGCCGCGTTCGGCGCGTTCGTCGACGTCGGGGTACACCAGGACGGCCTCGTGCACGTGTCGGCGATGTCGCACACCTTCGTCAAGGATCCGCGCGAGGTGGTCCGGTCCGGGGACGTCGTCAAGGTGAAGGTGATGGAGGTCGACGTGCCGCGGCAGCGGATCGGCCTGAGCCTGCGGCTCGACGATGAGCCCGGCGCACCGAAGCAGTCCGGCCCCCGGCAGGGCGGTCAGCGGCAGGGTGGTCAGGGCTCCGGTGGCGGCGGCCAGCGGCAGAACGGCCGCGGCAACGGCGGCGGCCAGCAGCGTCAGTCCGGGGGTCGTGCCGAGCGTCCCGCCACCGGCTCGATGGCCGACGCCCTCCGCAAGGCCGGCTTCGGGAAGTAGTTCATTTCGCCCACCCCCCCGCCCGAGTGAACGGAAGCGTTCAGTCGATTAGATCGACTGAACGGTACGTTCACTCGGGCGGAGTGGCGGGTCAGAACCCGCCGATGCCCTTGCCGATCATCACGACCCCGATAACCAGCAGCAGGGTCGCCATCACCGCGGCGTTGTTGGCGGTCAGCCACGCCGTCAGCTCGTTCAACCAGCCGGTGACCCGGTCCCGCGCCGCGAAGTAGGCGATCACCGGGAGCGCGACGGTGCTGGCCGCAATCACGGTGAACACGATGCCGGCGACCGTGAGCGCCGCACCGCTGACGCCCAGCTGCGCGACCGCCACCGCGGCGCCGACGATCATCAGCAGGTTCTTCGGGTTCACCACCGATAGCACCAGACCAAGGCCGAACGCCTTGCCGGGGGTGACCTTGTCGATGGCGGCGAGCCACCCGGGCATCGCGGGCGCCTCGCCCGGCTTCGGGCGGCCGCGCCACTGCTTGCCTGCGAGCAGAAGCAGCAGCACACCCAGCACGATCTTGATCGTCGCCGTGACCGCGTTGCCGTTCGAATCCGTGCTGAGCCCGACGACGCTTGCGATCACCACGAGGACCGCGTAGCCGCCCGCGATGCCGAGCACCCAGCCCGCCGTGAAGCTGGTGGCGGTGCTGCCCGCCTTCGGGGTCAGCAGCATGAGGATCGCGGCAATGATCGGGATCGGGCTGATCGCGATGCCAAGCGCGAGTGGAAGTATGCCTCCGATTGCGTGTCCCATGCCGGGGATGCTCGCAGAGTCCGGGCCCGCGCGAACCACCCGCGACGGATGAGTGCGTCGGGTCCGGTCGGGGTGAGATGCTCGGGGCATGCAGCCCGAGCCGTTGACGTTGGTCGCCCGCCCCACCGCCCCGACGAAGAACATGTCCTGGGTGCCTGGCGGCACATTCTGGATGGGGTCGGAGGACTTCTACCCGGAGGAACGGCCGGTGCATCAGGTGCAGGTCGACGGGTTCTGGATGGACACGCACCCGGTGACGGTCGCCGAGTTCCGCCGATTCGTGAAGGACACCGGGCACGTCACCGTCGCCGAGTCGGCGCCCGATCCGGCCGACTACCCGGGCGCGGACCCGGCGGATCTGGTGCCCGGCTCACTGGTGTTCACGCCGCCGCCGGGGCCGGTGTCGCTGGACGACTATCGCCAGTGGTGGTCGTGGGTTCCCGGTGCGGACTGGCGGCACCCCGAGGGCCCGGACAGCAATGTCGGTGGGCGCGAACGTCATCCGGTCACCCACATCGCCTACGCCGACGCCCTGGCCTACGCGGACTGGGCGGGCAAGGAACTGCCCAGCGAGGCGGAATGGGAGTTCGCCGCCCGCGGCGGACTCGACCGGGCGACGTACGTGTGGGGCGACGAGTTCGCGCCGGGGGGCAGGCATCAGGCCAACACCTGGCAGGGGCAGTTCCCGTGGCAGAACCTCGCCGAGGACGGGTTCGTCGGCACCTCCCCGATCGGTGCGTTCCGCCCCAACGGGTTCGGGCTCGTCGACATGGCGGGCAACGTCTGGGAGTGGACCACCGACTTCCACACCGCCGACCACGGCGCGTCCGGGCGCAACACCGCCCCGGCCGACGCCTGCTGCATCCCCCGGAACCCGCGGGTGGAGGCGGCGGTGCTGCGGGACGGCGAGGTGTACCCGCGTCGGGTCATCAAGGGCGGCTCGCACCTGTGCGCACCGAACTACTGCCTGCGCTACCGGCCCGCGGCCCGGCAGGGGGAGACCGAGGAGACCTCGACCTGCCACGTCGGGTTCCGCTGCATTGTCAGGAGTTCGGGACCAACCCCATGAGGCACTGGCTCGACCACCAGATCGTCGCCACCGGCAGGCTGCCGCTGCTGTGCTTCCTGCTCGGCTTCATCCTCGGCTTCGTCTTCATCCGGATCAGTGTGCGAATGATCCGGGCGCAGGTCCGGTGGTGGCCGGGCAATGTGACCCCGGGCGGGCAGCACGTGCACCACGTGGTGTTCGGGGTGGTGACGATGGTGGTCTGCGGTGTCGCCCTGATCGCCACCTACGAGGACGGGACGCGGACGTCGGGTGCGCTGCTCGCTGCCGGGTTCGGGATCGGGATGGCGCTGGTGCTCGACGAGTTCGCGTTGATCTTCTACCTCAAGGACGTGTACTGGTCGGAGCAGGGCCGGGCGTCGGTCGACGCGGTGTTCGCCGCGGTGGCCGTCACCGGGTTGTTGCTGCTCGGGGCGCGACCGGACTCGATCGTGAACCCCGCCGACTTCCGCGACAACCCGGACCTGGTGGTGCGGCTGGCGCTGGTGGTGTCGTCGCTGCTCAGCCTCGCGATCGCGGGTGTGGTGATCGCGAAGGGGAAGATCTGGACGGCGCTGTTCGGCATGTTCATCTCGCCGATGCTGCTGGTGGGGGCGATCCGGTTGAGCAGGCCGGGGGCACCGTGGGCGCGGTGGCGGTACCAGGACAGGCCGAAGAGGATGGCGCGGGCGGTGCAGCGGGAGAAGCGGTACCGGCGGCCGTTGATCCGCGCGAAGATCTATGTGCAGGACCTGATCGCGGGCAAACCGAGCCTCGAACACGCGGTGAGCGCCACCGAGGCGGAGCTTGAGCGGACCGTCCGGCCCGCTCCGGCCCCGGCCCGCGTCGGGGCGGCGGACGGTGCCTGATTTCGCCTCCGACCAGCCCGTCTGGCACAATTGACGGGTTGCCTGCACAGGCGCACCCACTGAATCGGAGTATGAACCAGCCGAGCGCCGGGAAACCGGCGCCGCTCGGGTCCTCTGCTCATGCGAAGAAACGCAAGGATGGATCAATGAACACACTGGACTTCCTGGACGCCCAGTCGCTCCGCACCGACATCCCGGAGTTCCGTCCCGGCGACACCTTGAACGTGCACGTCAAGGTCATCGAGGGCTCGAAGGAGCGCGTGCAGGTCTTCAAGGGCGTCGTGATCCGGCGTCAGGGCGGCGGCATCCGCGAGACCTTCACCGTCCGCAAGGTGTCCTTCGGCGTCGGCGTCGAGCGCACCTTCCCGGTGCACAGCCCCAACATCGCCTCGATCGACGTCCTCACCCGCGGTGACGTGCGTCGCGCCAAGCTGTACTACCTCCGCGACCTGCGTGGCAAGGCCGCGAAGATCAAGGAAAAGCGCTGAGCTTCTGCTCACTTGTGCACTGAGCTGTAGCTCACAATCGTGTTGGCCCGGCCCAGAATTTCTGGGCCGGGCTAACCTGTTCCAGTGGTAGATACCCCCCAGGAATCGTCGGCATCGGGCACCGGTGCCGAGGGCCCCGACACAGCGTCGGCGCGGCCCGAGAAGAAGTCCCGCTCGTTCTGGCGGGAACTCCCCATCCTCATCGTCGTTGCGTTGCTGCTCAGCTTCGTGCTGCAGACCTTCATCGCCCGCGTGTACCTGATCCCGTCCGAGTCGATGGAACCGACGCTGCACGGCTGCCCGGGCTGCACCGGCGACCGGATCCTGGTGGAGAAGATCAGCTACCGGTTCGGCGACCCGGACCCGGGGGACGTGGTGGTGTTCAAGGGCCCCGACTCCTGGAACGGGCAATGGGAGTCCACCCGCTCCTCGAACGTCGTCGTCCGCGGCCTCCAGGAGTTCGGCTCGATCGTCGGCCTGGTGCCGCCGGACGAGAACGATCTCGTCAAACGGGTCATCGCGACCGGCGGGCAGACCGTCGAATGCTGCGACGAGCAGGGCCGCGTCCTTGTCGACGGCAAGCCGCTCGACGAACCGTACGTCGTCACCGACTTCCCGTTCGTCCCCGGCACCCAGACCTGCGACACCCCGATCAAGTCGGGACGCTGCTTCGGCCCGTTCACGGTGCCGGAGGGCAACCTGTGGGTGATGGGCGACAACCGCAGCAACTCGGCGGATTCGCGTTACCACGTCGGGGACGAGTACAACGGAACCGTGCCGATCGACAACGTGATCGGCAAGGCCGTCGCGATCGTACTTCCGCCGTCGCGGTGGGGCACGATCTCCTCCCCGAACCCCCAGACGAACTGACACCGAACACGTGACCAGCTGGCCACCGCGCACCATCATCCGCAGGGCATCCGGACTGCGGACGATGGAGTCCGCGTTGATCCGGACGGGACTCGGCCCGGTCGCGGGCGTCGACGAGGCGGGACGCGGCGCCTGCGCCGGACCGCTGGTGGTTGCGGCCTGCGTGCTCGGCCCGAAGCCGCACGGCGCGCTGGAGCGGCTCGACGACTCGAAGCGGCTCACCGAGAAGGTGCGTGAGGAACTGTTCCCGGTGATCCAGCGGCTCGCGCGGGCGTGGTGCATCGTCGAGATCCCGGCCGCCGAGGTCGACGCGTTGGGTGTGCACGTCGCGAACATCGAGGGGATGCGTCGGGCCGTGGCCGGGCTGGCGTCCCCACCGGGTTACGTTCTGACGGACGGCTTCCGGGTGCCCGGGCTGTCCGCGCCGTCGCTGCCCGTCATTGGCGGCGACGCGTCCGCGGCGTGCATCGCGGCGGCCAGTGTCCTTGCGAAGGTGTCCCGCGACGCGACGATGGTCGCGCTGGACGCGGAACTGCCCGGATACGGCTTCGCCGGGCACAAGGGCTACAGCACGGCGGTGCACATGGCCGCGCTGTCGGAGCTGGGGCCGAGCCGGGAGCACCGGATGTCGTACGCGAACGTGCGGGCCGCGGTCCGCATCGAGGCGGGTGCGATGTACAGCGCCGCGGTCGGTGCGGGATGATGGGACGTCAGGACCGGACGCCGGTATGCCCGGACCAGCGAACAGCAGGAGGACGACGAACCCGATGAGTGCCGAAGATCTCGAGAAGTACGAAACGGAGATGGAGCTCTCCCTCTACCGTGAGTACAAGGACATCGTCGGCCAGTTCGCCTACGTCGTCGAGACCGAGCGCCGCTTCTACCTCGCGAATTCCGTCGAACTGGTGCCGCACAACGCGGACGGGGAGATCTACTTCGAGGTGCGGATGGCCGACGCCTGGGTGTGGGACATGTACCGGCCTGCCCGGTTCGTCAAGCACGTGCGCGTCATCACCTACAAGGACGTCAACATCGAGGAGCTCGAGAAGTCGGATCTGCGGCTGCCCGACAACGGCCCGTTCGGGTCCTGACCGGTCAGCGCAGCGCCACCCCGTTCTCCAGGAGGGTGGTGCGCAGCACGAACGCGGCCTCGCCGCCGAGGATCTCCTCGACGAGCACCAGGTAGCGGTCCACGAACTCCGGGCCGTGCGGGGCCGCGTCCGCGTCCGCAGGCTCGAGGTGGTGTGCCAGCTCGTGCAGCACGACCAGTTCGCGCAGTGCCCAGCGGGATTCGCGGCCAACGACGGGGACGGCGAGGGTTGCGGTGTCGGCCTCGTAGTGCGCTGCGGTCGCGCCGGACCGGGCCCGGACCGTCACCGGCTCCGCGGACCGAGGCCATCGCGCGCGCACCCAGTTCAGGGCGAGGACCCGGTCGGCGTAGTCCTGCACCGACTCGACGGACGCGAACTTCCGCTCGACCGGCAACGTGAGGTGCGAGCCGTACAGTTCGAGTCCGCGACCGGTCCCGGCGTCCGCGCGGTCGAAGATCCTGCGCACCACCGACTCCGCGTCGTACACGCGGGAGCGCTGGGCGTCGCGGACGCTCACGCGAGCCGTTTCCGCGGCGCGGGCAGCTCGGTCTCGCTGCCGAGTCGTGCGTCCCGCCCGGCGCGGTCCCCGGCCCGGCGGGCCCGGTCGGAGCGGGCCATGCCCGCCTGGGCGCCCCGCCACGCGCCGCGCGCCTTCGACGTCCGCGAATAGAAGTCTCGGAGCTCGATCTGCTTGTCCCGCAACACGAGTGCCGTCCCGGCCCGCTCGTCGTCTGCGGTGCCGGTCACGTCGGCCTCGACCGCGCGCTTCGTCTCGGCGAGGCGGTGCCCGATCCGCGCCGCGAAGGCCAGCTGGAAGTTCAATCGTGCGGTCACCCCGGCGACGGGTCGGTGGGCGCCGGACCGGATGTAGGCGTCCGAGGCCCGCACCATCTGCAGCAGCAGCGACGAGTACAGCGCCTGGCAGGTGTCGATGTCGGAGTCGAACCCGTACGCGAACACCTGCGTCGAGTTGTGCGCGACGTCGCACTGCACGTCGTTCGCGGCCGCGACCGCAACGAACAACTGGACATAGGTGCGCAGGCCCTTGCGGCCCGGTTCGCCGATCGAGATCGCCCGCTGCGTCGGCGTCGCCCGCCGCTCCCGCGACGCGGTGTGCGCGCGGGCCACCGCGAGGTCGACGGCGGTCGCGGTGGCGAGGCGCTGCGCGGCCTCCATGAACGCCTGCGCCTCGTGCGGGTTGTCGGTGGACTCCGCCTGCCGCAACAGCCCGCCGATCCGGACCAGCATCTTCTCCGAACTCACCCGATCGAGGGTAGCGGCAGGGTCCGACGCGGCCCGGGTCGTCGGCGGGGGAGCGGTCGTTGTCCACAGCCACCGAACTCATCCACAGGCCGCCCGAATCCCCAGGTGACGCCGGTGGCCGCGCTCGGTACCCGGTGCAGGGTGGTGGCATGGCACACAATGTGGAGTTGGGAGCGTTCGGGGAGGAGCTCGCGGTCGGGCATCTGCTCGGGCGGGGGATGGTGGTGCTGGACCGCAACTGGCGGTGCCGGTACGGCGAGCTCGACGTGATCGCCGAGGACGACGGCGCGGTCGTGTTCGTGGAGGTCAAGACCCGCACCGGCCGCGGATTCGGGACGCCGGCCGAGGCGGTGACCCACGCGAAGCGGGCCCGGATCAGGCGACTTGCCGGGCTGTGGCTGCGGGAGCAGCCGCGGGGGTGGCGCCGGGTCCGGTTCGACGTGGTGTCGGTGTTGGTGCCGCCCGGTTCCGCGCCGGAGCTGACGCACCTCGAGGCGGTGTTCTGATGGCGCTCGGGAGGGCCCACTCGGTCGCGGTCCGCGGGGTGGAGGGGGAACTGGTCGAGATCGAAGCCGACCTCGGCCGCGGCCTGCCTGGCACGCACCTGGTCGGGTTGCCGGACACCGCCCTGCAGGAGTCGAGGGACCGGGTGCGGGCCGCGGTGACGAACTCCGGCGAGAAGTGGCCGGATTCGCGGATCATCCTGGCGTTGTCGCCCGCGACGCTGCCGAAGGGCGGGTCCGCGTACGACCTGGCGCTCGCGTGCGCCGTCCTCGCCGCCGCTGGCGTCGTTCCGGTCGGGGACCTGGAGAAGAGTGTGCTGCTTGGCGAGCTGGCACTCGACGGTCGGCTGCGGACGGTCCGCGGCGTGCTGCCCGCGGTGCTCGCCGCCAAGCACGCGGGGTGGACGACGGTCGTGGTACCGCACGTCGCGCTCGCGGAGGCAGGGCTGGTCGACGGCATTGACGTGCTCGGTGCCCGCGACCTGCGGGAGGTCGTCGAATGGCTGCGCGGTGAGCTGGTCCTGGCCGGTCCGGGGGAGCGGGACCGCAGTGCCGAGCGCACGGTGCCCGACCTAGGCGACGTCGCCGGGCAGGATGAGGCCCGGCTCGCGCTGGAGGTCGCGGCGGCGGGCGCCCACCACCTGATGTTGACGGGTCCACCGGGGATCGGGAAGACGATGCTCGCGCAACGACTTCCGGGGATCCTGCCGTCCCTCAGTGAGGACGAGTCCCTCGAGGTGACCGCGATCCATTCGGTTGCGGGGCTGCTGACCACGGATCGGCCGCTGATCACCGAGCCGCCGTTCGTCGCCCCGCATCACACCTGCTCGATCAGTGCACTCGTCGGCGGGGGAACCGGGATGGCACGACCCGGGGCGGTCAGCCGCGCGCACCGCGGCGTGCTCTTCCTCGACGAATGCGCCGAGCTCGGCGTCAAGACCCTGGAGGCGCTGCGCACCCCGCTCGAGGACGGTGAGGTGCGGATCGCCCGACGGGACGGGGTCGCGGTCTACCCGGCACGTTTCCAGCTGATCCTCGCGGCGAACCCCTGTCCGTGCGCGCCGCCGCGGATGGAGGACTGCATCTGCGCGCCGACCGCGCGCCGGCGCTACCTCGGCAAGCTGTCCGGGCCGTTGATGGACCGGGTTGACCTGCGGGTGCAGATGTTCGCCGTCTCCGTCGGCGCGCTCAACGGGGACGGCGGCGAGGGCACCGCGGCGGTGCGGGAACGCGTCGAGCAGGCCAGGGCAGCGGCGGTGGAGCGGTGGCGCGACTTCGGGTGGCGCACCAACGCCGAGGTTCCGGGGCCCGTGCTGCGGCAGCGGTTCCGGCTCGGCCGGGACACGCTCGCCGGGATGGAGCGGGCGTTGCGGGCGGGGGAGATCACCGCGCGGGGGGCGGACCGCGCGCTGCGGGTCGCCTGGACCCTCGCCGACCTGGCCGGCCTGACGGTTCCGGGGACGGATCAGGTCGGCTTCGCACTCGGGTTCCGGGACCGGTGGGGCGCGTGAGCGCCCGGGCCGGTGACCGGGCCGCAGCGTGGGCGTATCTGTCCGCGGTCGCGCAGGGGCCGTGCGCGCCGCTGGTCGAGTTGGTCGACGCGGTCGGGCCGCTGGAGGCCGCCCGCGCGGTCCGGGAGGCGGACCTACCGGAGGTGTTGCGCACCCGGACCGAGGCGCGCAGACATCTCGACACCGTCGAACGCGACCTCGACCACCTCGACCGCCTCGGCGGCCGACTGCTCACCCCGGACGACGAGGACTGGCCTTCCTGGAAGTTGTTGGCGTTCGGCGGGATCGATGCCCGACGTGATCGGGAGGCGACGATTCCGCTGGCGGTGTGGGTGCTGGGGTCGCGGTCGGTGGCCGAGCTGACCGACCGGGCGATCGCCGTGGTCGGGACCCGGGCGGCGAGCGGGTACGGGGAACACGTGACCGCGCAGTTCGTCGACGACCTCGCCGGTGCCGGGTGGACGGTGGTGTCCGGGGCCGCATACGGGATCGACGGGGTCGCGCATCGCGCGGCCCTCGCGGCGGGCGCGCCGACCGTCGCGGTGCTCGCGTGTGGGCTGGACCGCGCCTACCCGGCCGGTCATGCGCGGCTGCTGCGGCAGATCGGCGAGACCGGGTTGGTGCTGAGCGAGTACCCGCCGGGGACGCCGCCAGCGCGCCACCGGTTCCTGGCCCGTAATCGGCTGGTGGCGGGGCTGTCCGACGCGGTGCTGGTGGTGGAGGCGGGCGCCCGCAGCGGGGCACGCAACACCGCCGCGTGGGCCGCCCGGCTCGGTCGGCCGGTGCTCGCGGTGCCGGGGCCGGTCACGTCGGCGGCCTCGGTGGGATGCCACCGGATGATTCGTGACGGGGACGCCCGGCTGGCCGCGACGGCAGCGGACGTCGTCGACGTGGCGGGCCCGATCACGGTGGGGGACACCGCGTCCGGGCCCGCCCGCCGACTCGACGCACTCGGTGAGACCGAGTCGCTGGTGTACGAGGCGCTCCCGTCGTCGGGTGCGGCCGGGGTGCGGGAGCTGTCCGAGTCGTCGGGCCGGACCGTCGACGCGGTGCGGGGGGCGCTGCCGACGCTCGAACTGATGGGGCTGGTCGGGAGGGACGAGACCGGGTGGTACCGGCGCGGGTGAGGCGCAGGGACGATTAGGCCCCGAACTGCGGGCAGAGGTTCTCGAGCGCCGACGAGTACAGCTGCTTGGCCTCGGCGCTGTCGTCGCCGCGGGTCATCATCTCGACGTAGCCGTTCCAGTCCGACCAGGCGTCGGTCGAGACGGCCGACGGGCGCAGGTGCTCGTAGGTCTCGCAGAAGCTGTGCCCGGCGGCGACGATCGCGGCGCGCTGCGAGCGTTGGGACGGGACCTCGGTGCCGTCGGGGGTGGTGGTCGCATCCCAACGAGACTGCCCGCACACGGCCTTCACGAAGGCGGCATCCCCGCCCTCCGGGATCGCGGTGAACACGGCACCCGACTGCACCTGCGCGATCCGGGCATCCCGGGACTCCTCGAACTGCGCGGCCAGCTGACGGTAGGCGTCGTCGGGCTCGCCCGCGGGCTGCGGCCGGAGCACGTCCACCAGTTCCTCGGCGGTGGCGTTGGGAAGGCCGACGTCCACGCACCCGGTGTCCGCGGCCGTGTCGGCCTCCGAGGGGGACGAGCAGCCGGTCAGCACGGCGGCGGCGACGAGCAGAACGGCGGGCGTGATGCGACGAGCGAGTTTCATGATCCTCCGATGGAAGGGGCTGCGACCGAAGGAGTATGTCAGCAGGGTCCATCTCGCCGTACCGAATCGTGCGGCTGGCGACGCCACCACGCGCCCGCGTACAGTTAGGTAATCCTAATTCTCTGGAGGTTCGAGGATGACGCGGCCGACCGTCACACTGACCGTGCAACGCACCGAGCAACTCGCCCCGCACCTGGTGCGGGTGTACCTCGGCGGCCCGGGATTCGAGGAGTTCGTCCCCAACGGGTACGCCGACGCCTACGTCAAGCTGGTGTTCGGTACCGACACCGAACCCGTGCTGCGGACCTACACGGTGCGCCGGGTCGATGACCGGAGCCGGGAAATCGCAATTGATTTCGTGGTTCACGGCGACGAGGGCGTCGCCGGTCGATGGGCGGCGACCGCCCGGCAGGGGGAACAGCTGCGGCTGCGTGGACCGGGCGGAGCGTACGCGCCGCGCCGCGACGCGGACTGGCACCTGCTCGCCGGGGACGAATCCGCGCTGCCCGCGATCGGCGCTGCGCTTGAGGCGCTACCCGCGGGTGCCCGCGCACAGGTCTTCGTCGAGGTCGCCGGGCCCGGCGACGAGATCGCCCTGCCCACCGCCGCCGACGCCGCCATCACCTGGATCCACCGCGGCGGCGCGGCGGACGAGGTCGGCGACGACCGCGCGGGCGAGCACGCCCCACTGATCGCGGCGGTCACCGCCGCCGACTGGTGGCCCGGCCAACCCCAGGTGTTCATCCATGGTGAGGCACAGGCGGTCATGCACGGGCTGCGCCCGTACATCCGCAGGGAGCGGGGCGTGCGGGCCGAGTGGGCGTCGATCTCCGGGTACTGGCGCCGCGGCCGCACCGAGGAAGGATTTCGGGTCTGGAAGTCCGAGCTTGCTGCGGCCGAACCGGGCGGCTGACCGTCAGCCGGTGACCGCCGGCGCAGGCTCGGCGGTCGGGGCCGTCGCGGGCCGGGCCAGGGTGAGCAGCGCGACCAGCGCGAGGACCGAGCAGGCCAGAATGCTGATCGCCATGCCCGCCGCAGATCCGCCGACCAGCGGAGCGACCAGCGCGGCAAGGCCGAACTGTCCGGCCCCCATCACCGCGGACCCGGTGCCTGCGGCGTCGGGCACCTCGGCCTGGCCGAGCGCGGTCGCGTTGCCCATGATGAAACCGATCGCCGTCGTCACCACGAACAGCAACGGCAGCACCGCCGCCGGGCCGATGCCGCCGACGGCCACCACCAGGACCAGTGCGGCACCGGCCGCGGTGACCAGCAGGACGCCGAAGGTGAGCAACTGGCTGGCGTGGAATCGCCCGATCAGGCGGGTGTTGACGATGCTGCCGAGCACGATGCCGACCGAGTTGACCCCGAACACGATCGAGAACTGTCCTGCGGTCAGGCCGAGGACGTCCTGCACCACGAACGGCGACGCCGAAATGTAGGAGAACAGCGCGCCGAACCCGAACATGAACGCCAGCGCGTAGCCGACGAACCGGCGATTGCACACCACGTACCTGCCGTTGCGGGCCAGCGCGGCGAGACCACCGCCGTGCCTGCGGTCCGGCGCCAGCGTCTCCGGGATCAGGGCGAGCACGCCCACCACCATCACCACGCCCGCGACGGCGAGCACCCAGAAGATGCCGCGCCAGCCGATCGGGCCGAGCAGCGCACCGCCAGCCATCGGTGCGACCACCGGGGCAACGCCGCCGATGATCATCATGAGCGAGAACAGCTTCGCGGCGGCGTCACCCGACGCGCGGTCGGCGATCACCGCCCGCGCCAGCACGATCGCGGCACCGCCGCTCAACCCCTGCACCAGACGCGCCGCGATCAGGACACCCGCCGACGGCGCGATCGCGCACAGGATCCCGCTGAGCGCGAACACCGCGGTGCCGCCGAGCAGCAGCCCGCGGCGCCCCCACCCGTCGGAGAGCGGCCCGACGATCAGCTGCCCGATGCCGAGCCCGGCCATGAACGTGGTCAACGTCAACTGCACGGTCGAGTCCGATGTCGACAGGTCGTCGCCGAGCATCGGAAGTCCCGGCAGGTACATGTCCGTCGCCAGCGGGGCGATCGCCGACAACAGGGCGAGGGTCAACAGCATCGGAACCGGTATCGCACGCATCACATGGGAGTACCAGCGGCGCGTGTGCTTGCTTTATTCCCGTGGCGGGGTGATCTTTTGGGGATGACCTCCGACGCGCAGGATGCCGGGCCCGCCGAACTTCCCGCACGCCTCGCCGACCTCCTCGACGTGTACGCCGACCACCTGCGGCTCGAACGCGGCAGATCCGAGCACACCGTCCGCGCCTACCTCGGTGACGTGCGGTCGCTGCTGGCGCATGTGGTCGCGACCGACCCCGACGCCCGACTCGAGGATCTGGACCTGGCCACCCTGCGGGCCTGGCTGTCGGGGCAGGCCGCCGCGGGCGTTGCCCGCACCACCCTCGCGCGTCGCACCGCATCCGCCCGCACGTTCACCGCCTGGCTCACCCGCACCCGCCGCATCCCACGAGACCCCGGGGTCCGGCTGGCGTCCCCGAAGACGCATCGGACGCTGCCGGCCGTGCTCCGGCAGGGTCAGGCCGAGGATGCGATGCGGGCCGCCGAATCGGGTGCCGCGCAGCATGATCCGGTGGCACTCCGGGACCGGCTGATCGTGGAGATGCTGTACGCCAGCGGAATTCGGGTTGGAGAGTTGTGCGGACTCGACCTCGGCGACGTCGACCACGAGCGGCGGGTGGTTCGCGTGGTTGGCAAGGGCGACAAGCAGCGCTCGGTCCCGTTCGGGGGGCCCGCCGCCGCCGCCCTCGACCTGTGGCTGCGCGTCGGGCGTCCCGCCCTCGCGAATCCCCGGTCCGGCGAGGCGTTGCTGCTGGGCAAACGGGGTCGGCGACTCGACCAGCGGCAGGCGCGGACCGTGGTGCATGAGGTGCTCGAAGCGGTCCCCGGGGCGCCGAGCCTCGGGCCGCACGGCCTGCGGCATTCCGCGGCAACCCACCTGCTTGAGGGCGGCGCCGACCTGCGCGTCGTGCAGGAACTGCTCGGCCACAACAGCCTCGCGACCACTCAGCTCTACACCCACGTGTCCGTCGCCCGGCTCCGTGCGGTGCACGATCAGGCCCACCCGCGGGCCTGACGCCCGCCCCGGTCGTGTGAGCGGGCCTGACACCCCGCCTCCCGGTCAGGAATGGAGCGGCTTCAGCCGGACCGGGCCGGGCCGGAGCAGGGCAAGCGGGTCCAGGTACACGTCCCGTCCGCGGCGTACCCCCCAGTGCAGGCAGCTGCCGGGGCAGCCCGGGTGCCCCGCGGCCAGGGTGCCGAGCCCGGCCCCCCGGGCCACCCGCTGCCCGACCCGGACGCTCGCCAGCACCGGCTCGTAGGTCGTCCGCAGCCCGCCGCGGTGGTCGACGGACACCACCGGCTTGCCCGCGACCTCGCCTGCGAAGGCCACCACCCCGTCGCCGGCGGCCAGCACCGGCTGACCGGCGGCGGCGGACAGGTCGACGCCGCGGTGCCCGGCCAGCCAGTCGCGGGCGGGCGGATCGAACGGGGTCACCACGATCGGACGGGGGGTGAGGGGCCAGCCGAAGCCAGCGGCCGCGGCGGGGGCGGCGGCGCCGAGCAGCAGAGCGGCGCAGAACCCGAGGAGCATCGGCAGTCGCATCTCCCCACCCTGACCGTTCCCGGTCAGCCGCGGGAGCCCGCGACCGCGCCCTGGGGAGAATTCCGCGCGTTCTCCACAGCCCGCGGAGGCCGATTGGGAGCTGCACCGTGCACCCCGTACACTCGACACGCGGTCTGTGTTCGCGCAGTCCGACTTCGCGCGCCCGCGCATCGACAAGCAGCCCTCGGCTGGTCCCGCATTCGTGCAGGTCCGAGGGTTGGTGGGCGCCAGGGCAGGGGTCACCCGACCGCCTGCGTCAACCGGAAATGAAAGAGGTACACAGCCATGGCTGTTGTGACCATGAAGCAGATGCTCGACAGTGGAACCCACTTCGGGCACCAGACCCGTCGCTGGAACCCGAAGATGAAGCGGTTCATCCTCACGGACCGCAACGGCATCTACATCATCGACCTGCAGCAGACGCTCACGTACATCGACAAGGCGTACGAGTTCGTCAAGGAGACCGTCGCGCACGGCGGCACCATCCTGTTCGTCGGCACCAAGAAGCAGGCGCAGGAGTCCATCGCCGAAGAGGCCACCCGCGTCGGCATGCCGTACGTGAACCAGCGCTGGCTCGGCGGCATGCTCACCAACTTCACGACCGTCCACAAGCGCCTGCTGCGCCTGAAGGACCTCGAGGCCATGGAGCAGACCGGCGGCTTCGAGGGGCGCACCAAGAAGGAAATCCTCATGCTCACGCGTGAGATGACCAAGCTGGACCGCACCCTCGGCGGCATCCGGGACATGGCCAAGGTTCCGTCGGCCATCTGGGTCGTCGACACCAACAAGGAGCACCTGGCGGTCTCCGAGGCGCGCAAGCTGAACATCCCGGTCATCGCGATCCTGGACACCAACTGCGACCCCGACCTCGTCGACTACCCGATCCCGGGCAACGACGACGCCATCCGCTCCGCCGCGCTGCTGACCAAGGTCGTCGCGTCCGCCGTCGCCGAGGGTCTGCAGGCCCGCGCCGGCCGCAACGCCGCCGACGACAGCAAGCCCGAGGCAGGCGCCGAGCCGCTCGCCGAGTGGGAGCAGGAGCTCCTGTCGCAGGCCGCGCCCGCCGCCGACGCCGAGGCTGCGCCCGCCGCCGCCGCCGACGCCGAGGCTGCGCCCGCCGCCGAGGCCGCGCCCGCGACCGACGCCGAGGCCCCGCAGGCCTAGTTGATCCGGCCCCGACCCATCGCTGCACGGCCGGGTCGGGGCCGTTTCGCTCCCCATCCAGACACTCATTCGAGGAGGCTCGCCCCCGATGGCGAACTACACCGCCGCTGACGTGAAGCGGCTCCGCGAGCTCACCGGCTCCGGCATGATGGACTGCAAGAACGCGCTGACCGAGACCGACGGCGACTTCGACAAGGCCGTCGAGCTGCTGCGCATCAAGGGCGCGAAGGACGTCGGCAAGCGCGCCGAGCGGTCCACCGCCGAGGGCCTGGTCATCGCCAAGGACGGCGTGATGCTCGAGCTCAACGCCGAGACCGACTTCGTCGCCAAGAACGCCGAGTTCCAGGCGCTGGCCGACACGGTCGTCGCCGCGGCCGCCGCCGCGAAGCCTGCCGACCTGGACGCCCTCAAGGCGGTCGAGGTCGACGGCAAGACGGTCGACGCCCTGGTTCAGGAGCTGTCCGCGAAGATCGGCGAGAAGCTTGAGCTGCGCCGCGTCGTCTCCTTCGACGGCCCGGTCGCGACCTACCTGCACAAGCGTGCGTCCGACCTGCCGCCCGGTGTCGGCGTGCTGATCGAGTACACCGGCGAGGGTGACGCGGCGGCCGAGGCCGCCCGCGCCGCCGCCATGCAGGTCGCCGCGCTCAAGGCGAAGTACCTGACCCGCGACGAGGTCCCCGCGGATGTCGTCGAGAACGAGCGTCGCATCGCCGAGCAGACCGCGAAGGAGGAGGGCAAGCCGGAAGCAGCCCTCCCGAAGATCGTCGAGGGTCGCGTCAACGGCTTCTTCAAGGATGTCGTGCTGACCGAGCAGTCCTCGGTGACCGACAGCAAGAAGACCGTCAAGGCCCTGCTCGACGAGGCGGGCGTGACCCTGGTCCGCTTCGCGCGGTTCGAGGTCGGCGCCAGCTAGTCGCGGGCACCACCGCCGAAACGGCCCCGTCACCACCCGGTGACGGGGCCGTTCGCGTGCCTGCGGCACTGTGCGTGATTCTTACCCCCACTGGGGTAAGAATCACGCACGGGCGCGAAGTCGCACCCGACGGTGGTTCGCGCGGGTGGATAGGGCAGGATGGAGAGGTCATCTGTGGCTGTACCGCCGACGGTGGCCGATTCATGCTGGTCGCACCATCTGCGCGGCCGTGAGACGAGAGAGAGCCATGACCGAATCCGCCTCAACCGACACCACTGCCCGACGTGACGGCTTCAAGCGCGTCCTGTTGAAACTCGGCGGCGAGATGTTCGGTGGCGGCGAGGTCGGCCTCGACCCGGACGTGGTGCAGACCGTCGCCCGGCAGATCAAGGCCGTGGTGGAATCCGGGGTGCAGGTCGCGGTCGTGATCGGCGGCGGCAACTTCTTCCGCGGCGCCGAACTGCAGCAGCGCGGCATGGACCGGGCCCGCTCCGACTACATGGGCATGCTCGGCACCGTCATGAACTGCCTTGCGCTGCAGGACTTCCTGGAGAAGGAAGGCATCGACACTCGTGTGCAGACCGCCATCACGATGGGTCAGGTCGCCGAACCGTACCTGCCGCTGCGGGCGCGCCGTCACCTGGAGAAGGGGCGCGTCGTCATCTTCGGTGCGGGCATGGGCATGCCGTACTTCTCGACCGACACCACCGCCGCGCAGCGCGCCCTCGAGATCGGCGCGGAGGTCGTGCTGATGGCCAAGGCCGTCGACGGCGTGTACACCGCCGACCCCCGGCTCGATCCCACCGCGACGATGTACACCGAGATCAGCCACCGTGAGGTCATCGAGCGGGGCCTGAAGGTCGCCGACGCGACCGCCTTCAGCCTCTGCATGGACAACCAGATGCCGATCATGGTGTTCAACCTGCTCACCGAGGGCAACATCGCGCGCGCGGTGTCCGGTGAGAAGATCGGAACCCTGGTGAAATCGTGACCATCACACCATCCGCAGCCACCCCCGCGAGCCTGGAGGAACACCGTGATCGATGAAGCGCTCTTCGATGCCGAGGAGAAGATGGAGAAGACCGTCGCGTCGGCGAAGGACGACCTCGGCGGAATCCGCACCGGGCGGGCCAATCCCGGCATGTTCAACCGGATCGCGATCGAGTACTACGGCGCGATGACGCCGATCTCGCAGCTCGCGTCGATCACCGTTCCGGAGGCCCGGCTCGTGGTCATCAAGCCCTACGAGCAGGCCCAGCTGGGGCCGATCCAGAACGCGATCCGGAACTCGGACCTCGGCGTCAACCCGACCGACGACGGCACCCTGATCCGGGTGTCGGTGCCGCAGCTGACGGAGGAACGCCGCCGCGAGCTCGTTAAGCAGTCGAAGGCCAAGGGCGAGGACGCGAAGGTCGCGATCCGCAACGTGCGGCGCAAGGCGATGGACGAGCTGAACCGCATCCAGAAGGACGGCGAGGCAGGCGAGGACGAGGTGGCCCGCGCCGAGAAGGAGCTCGACAAGACCACGGCGAAGTACGTCGGGCACATCGACGAGCTGGTCAAGCACAAGGAAGCCGAATTGATGGAGGTCTAGGCGGTGCCCACCGACAGTCCCACCGGCGCCGCGCGCCACGATGGGACGGATGGTCCCCATCCGGACGGCATGACCACCGCCGTCGCCTCCAAGGCCGGCCGAAACCTACCCGCCGCGATCGCGGTGGGGGCGGGTCTCGGCGCCCTCGTGATCGCCTCGCTGCTGTTCGTGCCCATGGTGTGGTTCGGCATCGTCGCCGCGGCGATGGCGATCGCCACCTGGGAGGTGGCGAAGCGGCTGCGGGAGAGCGACGTCTCCGTCCCCCTGATCCCGCTGCTGCTCGGCGGCCAGGCGACGATCTGGCTCGGCTGGCCGTACGGGACGACCGGGGTGCTCGCCGGGTTCGCCGGCACCGTCCTGGTGTGCATGGTGTGGCGGCTGCTGGCGCAGGGGCTGCGGTCCGCGCCGCGAAACTATCTGCGGGACACCGCGATCACCACGTTCGTCGCGGCCTGGATCCCGCTGCTCGCGGCGTTCGCAACCCTGATGGTCACCCACGAGGGCGGCAACAGGTGGGTGTTCGTGTTCATGATTGGTGTCGTCTGTTCGGACGTCGGCGGCTACACCGCGGGCGTCCTGTTCGGCAAGCATCCGATGGTGCCCGCGATCAGCCCGAAGAAGTCCTGGGAGGGCCTCGGCGGGTCGCTGCTGTTCGCGATCATCGGCTCGCTCGCGACCGTCACCCTCATCCTCGACGCGAACCCGTTCATCGGCGTGCTGCTCGGCGTCGTGCTGGTGCTCACCGGCACCCTCGGCGACCTGATCGAGTCGCAGGTCAAACGGGACCTCGGCATCAAGGACATGGGCACCCTGCTGCCCGGGCACGGCGGCATCATGGACCGGCTCGACTCGTTGTTGCCGTCGGCGTTCGTGACCTGGCTGGTGCTCACGGCGCTGCTGTGACCCGGCGCAGGCCGCCGCACGGGCGGCCGATCCCGAGCCCGAACATCTGGCACTGGCCGCGGATCTACGAGGTGGAGAACCGCGCCCAGGACGCGGACGGCGCGATCTTCGCGGAACTGCGCCGGGTCGCGGACTGGGCCGGTCGCGACCTCGTCGATGTCGGCTGCGGAACCGGGTTCCACCTGCCGACATTCGCGGCGGCCGCAGGCAGCGTCACCGGGGTCGAGCCGCACCCGCCGCTGGTTGCGGCGGCGCGGGCGCGCACCGACTCGCTGGCCGGGGTCCGGGTGCTGGCGGGGACCGCGGAGGCGCTGCCGCTCGCGGACCGCAGCGTCGACGTCGTGCACGCGCGCACCGCGTACTTCTTCGGACCTGGCTGCGGGCCCGGCATCGCCGAGGCGATGCGGGTGCTGCGCCCCGGTGGCGTCCTCGCCGTCGTCGACCTGGACGCCACCGCCCCCGGCTACGGGGACTGGATGCGCGCCGACCTGCCGCACTACGACCCGGCCGTCGTCGAGGCGTTCTTCGCGGCGCAGGGCTTCGACCTCGTTCGGGTGCCGACCCGGTGGGAGTTCGAGGACCGCCGCGCGCTGCGGGCCGTCCTCGGGATCGAGTTCGGCGAGAAGATCGCGGATCTGGCGTTCGCCCAGACCCCCGGACTGGCGCTGGACGTGCGGTACCGGATCCACACCCGACGGGCTCCGCGGGGCCTGCTCGGCGGCTGACCCGGCGTCAGCCCGACGTCGACCGCTTCGCGAGGCGGCGGATCTGCATGATCCGCACCCCGCCGGCCAACGCCATGATCAGCGCGCCGGCGATCGCGGCAAGCAACAGGCTGACGCCAAGCGGGAGCGAGAACTCCCACCAGAACAGGTTCCACGTCACCGAGTCGAGGTTCTGCAGGATGAACACCAGCAGCAGGATCAGCACCAGCGTCCCGATGACCAGGCCGGTCCAGGTGGCGGCCGCCTTGGTGTGACCGAGGCGGGGGTGCCCCGGCGGGGTGTCGGCGGTCCCGGACGCCGCCGGGTGCGGTCCGGGCTCCGGGGCCGGGACCGCCGGTGTCGGGCCGGGCGGCTGGTCCGCACGGTCGGCAGGGTCCGAGTCGTCGCGGTGCGGTCCGTCGGTGGGGGACATGGACCGATCATCATGCACCGGATGTGTGATTGCACGCGCATCCCGCTCGGGAAGTTCGCATGTCGCCCCGGCCGATGGAACACTGGGGACACTATGGCCGTTTCCCTGCCCCTCGTGTTCGACGCTCCCCGCCGCGGCATGCCGCCCACCCACCTGGCCGATCTCGACGCCGACGGCCGCAAGTCCGCCGTCAAGGACCTCGGGTTGCCGGGCTTCCGCGCCGATCAGCTCGCCCGCCAGTACTACGCCCGGCTCGAGGCCGACCCGGAGCGGATGACCGATCTGCCCGCCGCGGTCCGGGAGGCGGTCGCGGAGCGGCTGTTCCCGACCCTGCTCACCCCGGTCAAGCACGTCGCGTGCGACGACGGAACCACCAGGAAGACGCTGTGGAAGGCGCATGACGGCACGCTGCTCGAATCGGTGCTGATGCGCTACCCCGACCGGGCGACGCTGTGCATCTCCAGCCAGGCGGGGTGCGGCATGGCCTGCCCGTTCTGTGCGACCGGGCAGGGCGGCCTTGATCGGAACCTGTCGACCGCGGAGATCGTCGACCAGGTGCGGGCGGCGGCAGCCGCGATGCGGGACGGGGACATCGAGGGCGGGCCCGGTCGGCTGTCGAACATCGTGTTCATGGGGATGGGGGAGCCCCTCGCCAACTACAAGCGGGTGGTCGCCGCGGTCCGCCGGATCACCTCGCCCGCCCCGGACGGCCTCGGCATCTCGCAGCGTGCCGTCACCGTCTCGACGGTCGGGTTGGCGCCCGCAATCCGCAAGCTCGCCGACGAGAACATGTCGGTGCGACTGGCGGTGTCGCTGCACACCCCCGACGACGAGCTCCGCGACACCCTGGTCCCGGTCAACAACCGGTGGTCCGTCGCCGAGGTCCTCGACGCCGCCCGGTACTACGCCGACCGGAGCGGGCGCCGGGTGTCGATCGAATACGCGCTGATCAAGAACGTCAACGACCAGCCGTGGCGGGCGGACATGCTCGGCAAGAAGCTGCACAAGGCGCTCGGTCCGCTGGTGCACGTAAACCTGATCCCGCTGAACCCGACCCCGGGCAGCGAGTGGGACGCGGCCCCGAAGGACGTCGAACGCGAGTTCGTGCGCCGCGTCATCGCGCAGGGCGTGTCCTGCACGGTCCGCGACACCCGCGGCCAGGAGATCGCCGCCGCCTGCGGGCAGCTGGCCGCCGAGAACTGAGCGCCACCCACGACAACGGCCGCGCGGCTCCTTCCGGAGCGGCGCGGCCGTTGTCGTGGACGGGTGGCTACCGCGGCTTGCGGCGACGGATGATGTCGCGAACGAGCAGGAACACCATGCCGGCGGCGAGGCCGACGAGCCACAGGTCCTCGACCCGGCCCTCGTGGTTGCCGACCGTGTAGAGCAGCAGGAACGCGGCGAAGAACCAGCCGAGGAAGCGGAACAGTCGCGGCGCCTCACCGCTCCAGCCCCATTCCGCAGAGGGCACCTCGGCGGTGTCGACTTTGCTGGTGACGATGGGCTCGCTGGCGGCCACGGCCGATCCTCCTGCTCGTGCGGGTATGCGGATTGCTCGCATATCGTGGCATACGACCCGACGTCGTAGCGAGCGGGGTGGACATGTGGGAGGGGCGTTTCGGATGACCGTCACAGCGACCGGACGGGTGATGGTCACCGATGCCGGTGTCCCGAAGCGGCACGGTGAGGCCGTGGTGGCGCGGCGAGCCGACGGCCGATGACGATCCTCGTCACCGGCGCCCGAGACGGTGCGCACTGTGGTTGCCATGGCCAGGGACGCGGGAGTCGAGCACATTGTCGACCTGTCCGGTGAACCCGAATCGTGGTGGATGAGGCCATCGCCTCGATGGTGGGTGCGCCGCAGGCCGCGACGACCACGGTCGCCGACGTGACCGGGCAGCCCGCGACGAGCCACGCCGCGTGGGCGGCCGCGCACGCCGACCACTTCCGCTGACCGCCGGGCTGTCAGGTTGCTCTCAGGTCGCATCGGGAACAATGGACGGGTGGCAGAACCTACGCGCGTGCTCCTGCTCGGCAGCACCGGCTCCATCGGCACCCAGGCCCTCGAGGTCATCGCCGCGAACCCCGACAAGTTCACCGTCGTCGGCCTGGCCGCGGGCGGTGGCAACATCGACCTGCTCGCCGACCAGATCCGCGCCACCGGCGTCACCCGGGTCGCGGTCGCCGACCCCGCAGCCGCCGCCCGGCTCGACCTGCCCGGCGTGCTCGCCGGCCCCGACGCCGTCACCGAACTGGTCCGCACCACCGAGGCGGACGTCGTGCTCAACGCCCTCGTCGGGTCGCTCGGCCTCGAACCGACCCTTGCCGCACTCGCATCCGGCGCGCGGCTCGCGCTGGCGAACAAGGAGTCCCTGGTCGCGGGCGGACCGCTGGTCACCGCCGCGGCCGCGCCCGGCCAGATCGTGCCGGTCGACTCCGAACACTCGGCGCTCGCCCAGTGCCTGCGGGGTGGTCGCGCCGACGAGGTGGACCGCCTGATCCTCACCGCGTCCGGCGGCCCGTTCCGCGGCTGGACCGCGGACGCGCTCGAGGACGTCACCCCCGAGCAGGCCGGCGCCCACCCCACCTGGTCGATGGGCCCGATGAACACCCTCAACTCGGCGTCGCTGGTGAACAAGGGCCTCGAACTGATCGAGACGCACCTGCTGTTCGGCATCGACTACGACCGCATCGACGTCACCGTGCACCCGCAGTCGGTCGTGCACTCGATGGTCACCTTCACCGACGGGTCCACGCTCGCCCAGGCCAGCCCGCCGGACATGAAGCTGCCGATCGCCCTCGCGCTGGGCTGGCCGGACCGGGTGCCCGGCGCGGCCACCGCCTGCGACTTCCGGACCGCGTCGACGTGGACGTTCGAACCGCTCGACGGCGCCGTCTTCCCGGCCGTCGACCTGGCGCGGGCGGCGGGGAAGGCGGGCGGATGCATGACCGCGGTCTACAACGCGGCCAACGAGGTCGCCGCCCAGTACTTCCTCGACGGTGCTGCCCCATTCCCGTCGATCGTGCGGACCGTGGAGCGGGTGCTGGCGGGCGGCGGCCAGTGGTCGGCGGCACCGGCTACCGTGGATGACGTGCTCGCGGCGGATGCCTGGGCAAGGGCACGCGCCCACGAACTCGTCGAGCGGAAGGGCTGACAACCGGCATGTTGATCATCGGCGTGATCCTGTTCGCGCTCGGCATCACCGTTTCGATCGCGCTGCACGAGGCCGGTCACATGTGGACCGCCCGCAAGCTGGGCATGAAGGTCCGCCGGTACTACATCGGCTTCGGACCGAAGATCTTCTCGTTCCGCCGCGGCGAGACCGAGTACGGGCTCAAGGCGATCCCCGCCGGCGGCTTTTGCGACATCGCGGGCATGACCGTGCACGACGAGCTCGCCCCCGACGAGGTCGACCGGGCGATGTACAAGCAGAAGACGTGGAAGCGTCTCGTCGTGATGTCCGGCGGCATCGTGATGAACTTCGCGCTCGGCCTGCTGCTGATCTTCCTGCTCGCGGTGGGCTGGGGGCTGCCGAACCGGGACGACCGCGCGGTGGTCGACGCGCTGGTGTGCGTGTCGCCGTCACAGGCCCCGAAGGAGCAGGACTACGCGCTGGCCGACTGCTCCGGCGTCGGTCCAGCGGAGGCGGCCGGGATCGAGCAGGGCGACGTCATCGTCGCGGTCAACGGCACGCCGACGCCGACGTTCTCCGACGTCGTGACCGCGACGCAGCCGGTGACCGGGACCGCGGAATTCACCGTCGAGCGGGGCGGCGAAACGCTGACCGTCGACGTGCCGGTGACGCAGGCGCAGCGGTGGGTCAATAACCGGGATTCGACGCCGGAGAACCCGCTGCCCCCGGTGTCGAAGGAGGTCGGCGCGATCGGCATCGCCGCGCCGCCTGCGTGGGTGGAGTACTCGGCGGTGACCGCGGTCCCCGCGACGTTCGTCTACACCGGGGACCTGTTCGTGCAGAGCGTGCAGGGGCTGATCCAGATGCCGTCGAAGGTGGCCGACCTGTGGACGGCGGTCACCGGCGGCGAGCGGGCGATCGACACCCCGGTCAGCGTGGTCGGCGCCTCGGTGATCGGTGGGCAGGCCGCCGAACGCGGCCTGTGGGAGATGTTCATCGTGCTGCTCGCGTCGCTGAACTTCTTCCTCGGCATCTTCAACCTGCTGCCGCTGCTGCCGTTGGACGGCGGGCACATGGCCGTCGCCATCTACGAGAAGATCCGCAACAGCCTGCGGATGCGTCGGGGCCTGCCCGCGGGTGGGCCGGTCGACTACATGAAGCTGATGCCGCTGACGTACGTGGTGATCGCGATCGGCGGAGCGTTCATGCTGCTCACGCTCACCGCGGACATCATCAACCCGATCAAGATTTTCTAGCCCGACTAGACTTCCCTGGTACCGCAAAAACGAAAGTAGGCAACCGTGACCAGCCCCGTCGGTTTGGGCATGCCCGACGTCCCCGCAGTCCTCGCCCCGCGTCGCACGACCCGGCAGTTGATGGTCGGGGGTGTCGGAGTCGGCAGCGACCATCCCGTGTCGGTGCAGTCGATGTGCACCACCAAGACGCACGACGTGAACGCCACCCTGCAGCAGATCGCCGAACTGACGGCATCCGGCTGCGACATCGTCCGTGTCGCCTGCCCCCGGCAGGAGGACGCGGATGCGCTCGCGACGATCGCGAAGAAGAGCCAGATCCCGGTGATCGCGGACATCCACTTCCAGCCGCGGTACATCTTCGCCGCGATCGACGCCGGCTGCGCAGCGGTCCGCGTCAATCCCGGCAACATCAAGGAGTTCGACGGCCGCGTCAAGGAGGTCGCGAAGGCGGCCGGGGACGCGGGCATCCCGATCCGGATCGGCGTCAACGCCGGCTCCCTCGACCCGCGGCTGATGCAGAAGTACGGCAAGGCCACCCCGGAGGCCCTCGTCGAGTCCGCGCTGTGGGAGGCGGGCCTGTTCGAGGAGCACGGCTTCGGCGACATCAAGATCTCCGTCAAGCACAACGACCCGGTCGTGATGGTCGAGGCGTACCGGCAGCTCGCCGCGCAGTGCGACTACCCGCTGCACCTCGGTGTCACCGAGGCCGGTCCCGCCTTCCAGGGCACCATCAAGTCGGCGGTCGCGTTCGGCGCGCTGCTGTCCGAGGGCATCGGCGACACGATCCGGGTGTCGCTGTCGGCGCCGCCCGCCGAGGAAATCAAGGTCGGCACGCAGATCCTGCAGTCGCTGAACCTGCGTCCCCGCAAGCTGGAGATCGTGTCCTGCCCGTCCTGTGGGCGGGCCCAGGTGGACGTGTACACCCTCGCGAACGAGGTGACCGCGGGCCTCGAGGGCATGGAGGTTCCGCTGCGCGTCGCGGTGATGGGCTGCGTCGTCAACGGTCCCGGCGAGGCCCGCGAGGCGGATCTCGGCGTCGCGTCCGGCAACGGCAAGGGGCAGATCTTCGTCAAGGGTCAGGTCATCAAGACCGTCCCGGAGGCGCAGATTGTGGAGACCCTGATCGAGGAGGCAATGCGCATCGCCGAGGAGATGGGCAACGATTCGGAATCGGGAACGCCGGTCGTCACCGTCAGCTGACCGCGGACCGTATCCTGTCGGCACGCCCACCGCGTGGGTGATTCAAGTGTCCGATTCGTTCGACGAGACCCGGGGGTGACGGGGTGCTCAAACTCCTCGGCGCCAGGCAACTCGGCGCGCGGGACCGCGCCGACGTGCTCCGGGTGCTCGACGCCGACCCCGTCGCGACGTGCATGGTCGCCGCCCGGGTGCAGGACCTCGGTGTCGAACCGCGTTCGATCAACGGGGAACTGTGGAGTCGCGGCGGGCCCGACGAGTCGCTGTGCTTCTCCGGCGCGAACCTCGTCCCGCTGCGCGGCACCATCGGCGATCTGCGCGCCTTCGCGGACCGGGCGTGCCGGTTCCCGCGCATGTGCTCCTCGCTGGTCGGGCGGGCCGAACTGACGATGCCGCTGTGGGAGATGCTCGAATCCGACTGGGGCCCGGCCCGGGAGGTCCGTGCCGACCAGCCGCTGCTCGCGCTCGCCGCGCGGCCACTCGTCGAACCCGATCCGCAGGTTCGCCTGGTCAGGATGGACGAGCTCGACGCCTACCTCGTCGCCGCCGTCGACATGTTCATCGAGGAGGTCGGTGTCGACCCGCGCGCCGGTGACGGGGGCCGCGGATACCGGCGCCGCGTCGCCGGGCTCATCGCCGCGGGCCGCGCGTTCGCCCGCTTCGAGAACGGCGCCGTGCTGTTCAAGGCGGAGATCGGGTCCGCGTCCCGCCAGGTGGGCCAGATCCAGGGAGTGTGGGTGCACCCCGAACACCGCTGTCGTGGCCTCGGCGCCGCGGGCACCGCCGCGGTCGCCGCCGCCGTCGTCGACGGCGGCCGCACCGCCAGCCTGTACGTCAACAGCTTCAACGCCCCGGCCCGTCGCGCATACGAGCGGATCGGCTTCACCCAGGTGGCCACCTTCTCGACCATCCTCCTCGACTAGCCTGCCCTCGGTCGGCTCCGCCGCCGTGCGTGCCGAGCACCCCGGTCGGGGTACACATCGCGCACGGTCGTTGGGCCGAATGCGTGCGCGGCGCACCTACTATGGGCGTCGATGAAGTCACGTGTCGCCCACCGCGCCCGCACCCCGTTCGTCCTCGCGCTCGCCGGGGCGCTCACCGTCGGGCTCGCCGCGTGTACCCCGAAGCCCGACGGGCCCGAACCGGCGGCCCAGCAGTTCGTGACCGCGCTCGCCGGGCGGGAGACTGCCGCAGCGGCCGCGCTGTCCGACCGGCCCGACGTCGCGCAGCAGGCGCTGGACTCGGCGTGGGACAACCTGCAGGCCGAGTCGATGACCGCGACGCTCGGCGACGTCCGGGTCGCCGGCGACACCGCGACCGTCGGCTACACCTACGAGTGGCACCTTCCGAAGAACCGGGTCTGGACCTACAGCGGTGACCTGCAGATGGGCAGGAAGGATGGGGACTGGGCGGTGCGGTGGAATTCGACCGACCTGCACCCGAAACTCGGTGACACCCACACGATGTCGCTGCGCGCGATACCGGCACCCCGGGCCAGGGTCAACGAACGGTCCGGAACCGACGTGCTGGTGCCCGGCACCATCGAACGGATCAAGCTGGACGCGCGGAAGGCGGGCGACCTGGGGTCCGTCGCAGGCGCGCTCGCGAGGATCCTGGCGCCGTTCGTCCCGTCCCTGACCGCGCAGTCGATCGCCGAGTCGGCGTCCAGCGTCAAGGGCACCTATCTGGTCGCGAGCCTGCGCGAGGAGGACTACGAGACGGTCGCCGCGTCCCTGACCGAACTGCCGGGGGTCACGGTCGACGAGGAGGCCGACCTGCTGTCCACCGACCGCGACTTCGCGCCCGACCTGATCGGCCAGGTCAAGAAGCGGGTCATCGACGAGGTGGACGGCACCGCCGGGTGGAGCGTCGTGACCGTCAACCAGAACGGCCTCGACACCGACGTGCTGACGGACACCAAACCCCAACCGGCCCCGTCGTTCTCGGTCAGCCTCGACCGCCCGATCCAGGTCGCCGCACAGAACGCGGTCGACGCCCGCACCGAGCAGGCGATGATGGTGGTGATCCAGCCGTCCACCGGGGCGATCCTCGCCGTCGCGCAGAACAAGGCCGCCGACCGGGACGGCCCCGTCGCGTCCACCGGCATGTACCCACCCGGCTCGACGTTCAAGATCATCACCGCTGGCGCGGCGATCGACACCGGCCTCGCGACCCCCGGCACCATGGTCGGCTGCCCGGGCCGGATCGTGATCGGGGAACGATCGGTGCCGAACTACAACGAGTTCGCGCTCGGCACCGTGTCGATGAGCACCGCGTTCGCGCGGTCCTGCAACACCACCTTCGCGAAACTGGCCAGCGAGATGGAGCCGGACACGCTGACCAGGGCGGCAGCGCAGTTCGGCATCGGCGTCGACTACGACGTCCCCGGTTTACCCACCGATGCGGGCTCGGTGCCCCCCGCCGACGACCTGGTGCAGCGCACCGAGGACGGGTTCGGTCAGGGCAAGGTGCTGGTCAGCCCGTTCGGGATGGCCTTGGCCGCCGCGACCGTCGCGAACGGCTCGACACCGGTGCCACATCTGATCGTCGGCGACGAGACCACCGTCGACGGCGAGCGCACCCCGATCACGCCGCAGATGGTCGACGGGCTGCGCGGCATGATGCGCGAGGTGGTCACCTCGGGCACCGCGACCCGGATCGCGGGGGAGGGCGACGTCTACGGCAAGACCGGGGAGGCCGAGGTGGACGGCGGTTCCCACGCGTGGTTCGTCGGCTACCGCGGCGATCTCGCGTTTGCGACGCTCGTGGTCCGCGGTGGCAGCTCCGACAACGCGGTCGCGGTCACCAACGACATGTTCGCCGCGCTGCCCGCCGGGTACTGAGCGGGCGCTACCCGGACACGGGTGCCGCGGCGGCGCCGCGGTGGTCGCGCACGACGGGTTCCGGCTGGGGGGTGCGGTGGTCCCGCACGACCGGTTCGGGTTCGGTGGGGCCGACCAGGACCCCGCCGCCGGGCTCCCCGCCCGGACCGCGGTGATCACGCACCTCCGGTTCCGGGTCGACCACGGTAGGCCCCGGATCCAGGACGCCGTGCGGTGTCGTCACCCGCGGGTCGCTCGGGCAGACCTCCGCGCGCGCCATGCCCGGGTCGTGCGGCGGCATCGGGCACGCGTCCGCGGGATCCGTTGCTCCACCGTCCGGGACGCCGGGGTGCATCGGAGCGGTGAGCGTCGGGTCGAGGTCGGGGACAGCGGCCGCCGACGCGACGCCGGTCAGGCCGAGCGTCAGTCCCGCCGACGCGGCGAGCACGGTGATGATGGTTCGGGCGGTGCGGGAACGGCTCATGAGGGACTCCCTGTGGGTGTTGTGGTCGAGTGCCCCATCAGCGTCCCGCGCGGCGGCTGGCGCGGACACCCACCCCGGGTGGTGGAAGATCCCACCCGCCCTGCGCGAGCGGTCCGGGTCAGGAGTAGATGACGGCGCGGACCACCCGCAGGCTCCGGCGGTCGAGGTAGCAGCACAGCAGGGCGGGCGCGCCGTCGGCGGTGCAGGACGCGGTGACGGCATCGCCGGCGGCGATCACCTTCGTCAGGTTGGTGACGGTGCGGCCGCCGAGGGTGCGCGCGGCGCCGGTGTCGCCCCGCCCCGCGGCCTCGACGAGGTGCCGGACGGCCTGCTTGCCGCGGTCACCGACGCTGCGGACCGCGGCGCCGAACGCGAGCGTCCCGCCGACGCCCTGGTGCCGCAGCATCCGCCCCGCCATCGAAAGGCCGACCCGCACCTTCGCGGGGTCAACGCCCGCGACCTGCGCGAACATCGGGGCCACCGCCCAGTGCGCGGCGATCCGACGGATTCGGGGTTCGCCGTCGTCGAGGGTGGTCTCGTACAGCAGATGCATCGGCGCCTTCGCGACGACGCCGCCACCGAGCCGGGTCTCGATGGTGACGTCGCGGACCACCGTCATCCCGTCGACGATGTCGTCGCGTTCGACGTGGAAGCGAATGTCGTTGGGAGCGATGAAGGTGTCCCAGAAGCGGGCGAGGGGCTGGCCGCCGCGGCGGCGGCTGCGCCGGTCGTAGAGGCCGCCGAGGACGGGCCTGCCCCCGACCGGGTCCTCGACCACGTGCGACCGCGCGAACAGGCCGAGCCACGCATCCCTGTCGTGGTCGGCGACCGCGGCGGGGGAGGCGTGCGCGAGCGCGAGCAGGGCGGCGGGATCGGCGAGCATGGGCACACCTCGGGGTCGGTGAGGGCTGTGGGTACCGCGGAGTATGCCAGAGTTCTGGAACGTGTTCTAGAAGTCAGTTGGTGGGGCCGTGCGGGTGCGCCGGATCGTCCCCGAGGTACTCCGGGTGCAGTTCGCCCTTGACGCCGAGCTTCTTGTTGACCAGGACGTTCACGAACCACAACACCACCCCGATCGCCAGCAGCGCCCCGGCGATCGCGTACTGGTCGGGGTTGCGGTCGGTCAGCGGGGTTGCCAGGAACGCGCAGCTGAGCGCGCCGACCACCGGAAGCACGGTGGGTGCCCGGAAGTGCTTGTGGTCGACCGGGTTCCGCCGCAGCACCAGGACCGCGACGTTGACGATGGTGAACACGCAGAGCAGCAGCAGCGCGGTGGTGCCGCCGAGCTGGGGCACCTCGCCGACAAACGTGATCAGGCCGAGGGCCAACAGGGTGGTGAAGCCGATCGCGATGTACGGGGTGCGCCGGGACCGGTGCACCCGGCCCAGCTGTGGTGGCAGCACGTGCTGCCTGCTCATCCCGTACAGCAGCCGGCTCGCCATCAGCATGTTGATCAGCGCGGTGTTCGCTACCGCGAACATCGTGATGAACGCGAAGATCCCGATCGGGAACCCGGGCGCCCCGGCCTGCACCACCTTCAGCAGCGGGGTGTCGCCCTCGCCGAGCTCGGCCGCAGGCACCAGCGCGATCGCGGTCACCGACACCAGCACGTAGACCAGGCCGGTGAACAGCAGACCGATCAGCAGCACCTTCGGAAAGATCCGGCTCGGATCCTTGCATTCCTCGGCCATGTTCACCGAGTCCTCGAATCCGACCATCGCGTAGAAGGCCAGCGTGGTCGCCGCGATCACCCCGCCGAGCGCGGTGCGATCCCCGGTGTCGAACGTCATCGCGCGGGAGAAGTCGCCGTCGCCGACGCCGAGCGCCCACATGCCGATGAAGATGATGATCAGCAGGCCCGACAGCTCCACGCAGGTGAGCACCACGTTCACCTTCACCGATTCGCCGACGCCGCGGAAGTTGACCGCCGCGACGATCAGCATGAAGGCGATGCCGAGCAGGGTGATCCCGATGCCGGTGCGCAGGTCGAGGTCGAAGGCCTCGGCGAAGTTCGCGGCGAACGCGCGGGACGCGGTCGCCGCCGACGTGATCCCCGAACACATCACCGCGAACGTGACCATGAACGTCAGGAATTGGATGCCGAACGCCTTGTGCGTGTACAGCGCGGCCCCGGCGGCCTGCGGATACTTGGTGACCAGCTCCAGGTAGCTGAACGCGGTGATCAGCGCGACCCCGAACGCGACGAGGAAGGGCAACCACACCACGCCGCCGACATCCTTGGCCACCTGCCCGGTCAGGGCGTAGATGCCGGTGCCGAGGATATCGCCGACGATGAACAGCAGCAGCAGCCACGGTCCCATCACCCGTCTGAGCGTCGGTTCCTGTCCGGTGTCGGCCGGTGTGGTCATGACGCCTCCTTGAGTGGAATCGCCTTCGGGCCTAGGGCAGCAGGCCGAGCCGCCGCGCGCTCACCACCGCTTCGTGCCGGGAGTGCGCGTCCAGCTTGCCCATCGCGCTGCGCAGGTAGCTCTTGACCGTCTCCGCCCCCAGCGAGAGTCGATGCGCGACTTCGTTGTTCGTGCAACCCAAGGCGATGTGGGCGAGGACGTCGAGTTCCCGCGGCGACAGGGCGACGGCGCCCGGGTCGGCGCCTGCGGAGAGCAGCCCGGCGAGCTTATCCGCGACCGCACGCAGCCGCCGCCGCAGCGCGTCGTCGGGGACGTCCGTGGCCAGGCTCCGCAGGTCCGCGTTGGCGTCCCGGATGCCCTCGGACACCGCCGCGTCGACGCCACCCGCCGCCGCGTCGCGGGTGCCGAGCAGACGCAGCCTGCGGTCCACCTCGTCGCGGATCGTGATCTCCGCGGCGAGTCGGCGCCCGGACAGTGTCAGCACCTCGGCGGTCCGGTCACCGATCGGTGTCGACTCCCGGATCGCCGCGTACAGCACGGCCCGGGACACGCCGTCGACGACGACCGGCACGGCGAGCACCGACCGCAGCCCCTCGCCGAGGACCGGGCCGTCGAAGTGGTGGGTGATGCTGCGGGCGATGCGGTAGTCGGGGACCGATGCGGGACGGCGTTGGTGGGCGGCGCGGCCGCCGAGACCGGATGTGGACGGCACGGTCAGGCCCCTTAGCCCGTTCGTCCGGGTGCCGAGGAACTCGGTGAGCAGCAGGTTGCCGTCGTGAACCTCGCCGCCGAACAGCACGGGAACACCCGTCAGGCCCGCCGCATGACGCAGCTCGGCGCGCAGCGCGTCGCCGTCCCTGGGACGTAGGAGGGGGCTCGGCATCGGCATCGGTGGCTACCCCTTTCCGGGGGTGGTGAACGGCTCCTGTGAGCTAGATCATAAGGCCAGTGACGTGGTCGGCGTCACGCCCGGAACGGAAGTGGGAGGAACCACCGATGAACGACACCGCGACCCGCGTTGGTGCGCTGCTGGCCCGATACGACACCGCCGACGCCTGCGCGGCCGAGCTGCTGTGCGACCGGCACCCGGCCGACGCCGTCGCGTTCACCGTGATCGACGCGGACCTGTCCTCGCGGGACCTCACCTACGGCGAGCTGCGCGACGAGTCGACGCGGTTCGCCGCCGCGCTCGCCGACCTGGGGGTCGAGCCGGGCCACTGCGTCGCCACCCTGATGGGCAAGTCCGCCGAACTCGTCGTCGCGCTCCTCGGCATCTGGCGCCGCGGCGCCGTCCACGTGCCGCTGTTCACCGCGTTCGCCCCGCCCGCGATCGCGTTCCGGCTGACCTCGGCGGGCGCGCGGGTCGTGGTCGCGGACCGGGACCAGCTGGGCAAGCTCGCGCCGGGCGACGACATCCCCGCCGACGCCCCGTGGACGACGGTCGTCGCGGCGGGAGACCCGGAGTCCGACGCGCAGCTGCGGCTCACCGACCTGCTCGCCGCGCACACCGCGGACGACCCGAAGGGCGCGGCCGTCGCGGTCGGGGGCGCGGCGCCGCTGGTGCAGCTGTTCACCTCCGGCACCACCGGAACGCCGAAGGGGGTGCCGGTCCCGGTGCGCGCGCTGGCCTCGTTCCACGGCTACCTCGAGTTCGGCCTCGACGTGCGTCCCGACGATGTCTTCTGGAACGCCGCCGACCCGGGCTGGGCGTACGGCCTGTACTACGCGCTGCTCGGCCCGATGGCGGCCGGGACCCGCAGCCTGCTGCTGCACGCCGGATTCTCGGCGGCGCTGACCTGGCAGGTGATCGAGCGCTTCGGGGTCACCAACTTTGCCGCCGCGCCCACCGTGTACCGCAGCCTGCGCGCCGACACCGGGCCGGTCCCCGACGGCCTGACGCTGCGGCGCGCGTCGTCGGCGGGGGAGCCGCTGACCCCCGACGTCGTCGCCTGGTCGCGGTCCACCCTCGGCTGCGAGGTGCGCGATCACTACGGGCAGACCGAGCACGGCATGTTCATCGTCAACGCCTGGGCCGACGGCCTGCGTGAGCAGGTTCCGGCCGGGTCGATGGGGCGGGCGCTGCCGGGCTGGTCGTGCGCGGTGCTGCGCGACGACGCCGACGAGGTGGCGCCGCCGCGGACCGCGGGCCGGGTCGCGATCGACACCCGTCGCTCGCCGCTGATGTGGTTCGCCGGCTACGTCGACGCCCCGGAGAAGACCAGGCAGCGGTTCACCGCGGACGGCCGCTGGTACATCACCGGGGACGCGGGCAGCACCGACGAGGACGGGCACTTTTTCTTCTCCTCCCGCGATGACGACGTGATCATCATGGCCGGCTACCGGATCGGCCCGTTCGACGTCGAGTCCGTCCTGGTGATGCACGAGCACGTCGTCGAGGCCGCCGTCGTCGGCATGCCCGATGAGCTGCGCGGTGAGGTGCTTGAGGCGTTCGTTGTGCTCCGGGACGGGGTGGATGGCACCGACGACCTCGAGGCCGAGCTGCAGCAGCTGGTGAAGAAGAAGTTCGCGGCGCACGCCTATCCGCGGACCGTGCACTTCGTGCCGTCGCTGCCGAAGACCCCCAGCGGCAAGGTACAGCGGTACATCCTGCGGCTGCGCCCGTGAGTCCTTTTGGCCCCCAGCGGGACCAGAAGGACTCACGGGTGCGTCAGCGCCTGCGGAGGCGGCCGACGACCAGCAGCGCGAGCAGGGTGACCGCGAGCAGCAGCGTGGTGTTCGCGGCGGCCTGGAACACCTGGCCGCGGTCGGTGAGCCCGAAGATGGTCACCGGCAGCGTCTTCCACGTCGCCGGGTACACCATCACGGTGGCCCCGAGCTCACCCATCGACAGCGCGATGGACAGCCCGGCGGCGGCGCCGATCGCGGGCAGCAGCAGCGGCAGCGTCACCCGCAGCAGCACCCGGACCGGTCCGGCGCCGAGCGACTCGGCGGCCTGCCGGTAGGCGGGGTCCATCCGGTCCAGCGCGGCGGAGACAGAGCTGAACGCGAACGCCAACACCAGCACCGTGTGCGCGAGAATCACGATCCACTTGGTGCCGCCGAGCAACAGCGGCCGCGAGTTGAACGCGATCAGCAGGCCGAGGCCGATCGCCACCGACGGCACCGCGATCGGCAGGTGGAACACGGCGTCGGTGAGCTTCCGCAGCCAGGCCGGCGCCTCCCGTGCCGCGAGCGCCGCCCACGTCCCGACCCCGAGCGCGAGGGCGCCCGCGATGAACGCCGTCTGCAGGCTCACCGCCAGGCTCGCCAGGTTGTCGTCCGACAGGGCGGCGGCGAAGTGCTTGCCGCCCAGGTCCGACGGCAGCGGCCCGGTCCAAGACCCGGCGAGGCCCGCCGCGATGACCGTCGCGATCGGGGCAACGAAGACCACCGCGACCACCAGCCCGAACACGGTCAGCGTGAGTGCCCTAGCGCGCGTTGTCCACAGCAGCACGGCTGCCTCCCATCGGTCGGTTGAACAGGACCCGGTAGCCGACGTACAGCGCGATCGACAGCGCCACCTGCACCGTCGCGATGACCGCGGCGCCGGGCAGGTCGAAGGTCACGATGCCGCGGGTGTAGATCAGCACCGGCAGCGTCACCACGTCCTTCGCCCCGGTGAACAGCACGATGCCGAACTCGTTGAGCGTCAACAGCAGGACCAGTGATCCACCGGACATCAGCGCAGGCCACGCCTCCGGCATCACCACCGTCCGCAGCACCCGGGCCGGTGACGCGCCGAGGCTGGCGGCGACGTCGAGCTGCTCGCGCGGCAGCTGGGTGAACGCGGCGAGCAGCGGCCGCACGACGAACGGGGTGAAGAAGGTGATCTCGGCGGCGATGACGCCGAGCGGGGTCGCGAGGAAGTTCAACGGCCCCTGCTCGGCGCCGGTGATCCGGGTGATCAGGGCGTTGACCGCGCCCGCGGTGCCGTACAGGAACGTGAACGCGAGGGTGATCAGGAACGACGGCAGCGACAGCACCGTGTCGATCAGCCTGCCCACCACCTTCGACCCGGGAAACGGGACGAACGCGAGGACCAGCGCAAGGAACGTGCCGAGCACCATCGCGCCGAGCGTCGACAGCGCCGCGATCTGCACGGTGCGCCACAACGCGTTCCGGAACAGCTCCGACCCCAGCACCTCGGTCCAGGTGGACCAGCCGCGGCCGTCGTCGGTGACGGTGGACTCGGCAAGCACCCGGGCCATCGGGTAGACGGCGAACCCGAGCACCAGCAGCAGCGGCGGCAGCGCCAACAGGGTCGGTGCCCATCGGCGCGGTTCGGGCCGCACCGGGATCGGGTCCGACACCGGGCGGTCCAGGAGCGCGGTCACGACACCGGTCCCGGGGCCGGGACCAGCACCGCGCTCAGGTCGGGGAAGCTCACCCCGACCGGGCTGCCGATCGGTCGACCGTCGTGTCCGGTGACGTCCACGTCGACCGGATGCCCGGGCAGCCCGTCGAGGGTGACGGTGAGGCGGGTGGTTGCGCCGCGCCAGACGCTCCCGGTGACGGTCCCGGCCAGCGCACCCCGCTCGCCGGGGGACACCAGGGTCACCGCGTGCGGCCGGATGCACAGCAGGGCGGCGGAATCGGCGGCCTCCCAGTCGGCGGCACCGGCCGGTGTCGCTGGCGCCTGGGCGGTGACCGGAACACCGGCCAGCGACACCAGGGCGGATCCGCCGATCACCCGGGTCACCGCGGCTGGCAGCAGGTTCGCCCCGCCGAGGAACGCGGCGGTGAAACTGCTCGGGGGCCGCTTCCACAGGTTCTCGGTGGTGTCCACGTCCACCAGTCGGGCGTCGCGCATCACGGCGATCCGGTCGGCGAGCGCGAGCGCCTCGGACTGGTCGTGGGTGACGTAGAGCATCGCGGTGTCCGGCAAGGCCGCCCGCAGCTGCTGCAGTTCGGTGAGCATCGACTGCCGCAGCTGCGCGTCGAGCGCGGCGAGCGGCTCGTCCAGCAGCAGCACCTTCGGGCGGATCGCGAGCGCCCTGGCGATCGCCACCCGCTGCTGTTGTCCGCCGGACAGTTCGCGGGGAAAACGCTTGCCGTAGGCCGACATTCCGACCATCTCGAGGGCGTCCGCGACCCGGCCGCCGATCTCGGACCGCGGCACGCGCTGCGAGCGCAGGCCGAACGCGACGTTCTCCGCGACCCGCATGTGCGGGAACAGCGCGTAGGACTGGACGACGACGCCGATCCCGCGCCGGGCTGGGGGCAGGTCGGTCACGTCGACGTCGCCGAGGCGGACGGTGCCCGACACCGGGCGGTTGAACCCGGCGAGCGCCTTGAGCGCGGTCGACTTGCCGGACCCGCTCGGCCCGAGCAGGGCGACGGTCTCGCCCGGCGCCACCCGCAGGTTGAAGTCGATCAACGCCCGGGTGGCGCCGCGTCCCCGCCCGTAGGCCACGTTGACGCGGTCGAAGGTGATCGCAGGGTGGGTGGCGCCGCGGGTGCCGCGGTCGGTGCCGGTGTCCGTGGCGCGCCACCGGGTGTTGATCCTGTTCATGTCAGCTCCCGGTCGCCTTCTGGTATGCGGCCAGGTCGGCGTCGAGGTCGCGCAGCACGTCGTTCCAGTTCGGGGTCCACACGTCGACGCCTGCGAGGGCCCCGGACGGGGTGTTCGGGTCGGTGCCCTCGCCCGCCGTGAGGTCGGTGCGCACCGAGACGCCGAGCGCGTCGGTGCCGACGGCGCGCTGCGCCTTCTCCGAGAGCAGGTACTCCATCAGCTGCTTCGCTTCCTCGGAGCGGGGGGCGCCCGTCGCAAGGCCCATCACGTAGGGGAGCGCGATGGTGGTGCGGGTGCCGTCCGGGTTCGCCGGGAAGAACAGGTCGAACTGCGAGCCGTCGTCCCTGATCGACGCCAGGTTCATCTGCACGTCGCCGTTCGCGACGAGCAGTTCCCCGTTGCTGACCTTCGGCTGCAGCTTGCCGGTCGACGACGACGGGCCGACGTTGTTGGTCTGCAGCGCCGCCAGGTAGTCGAGCGCGCCCTCCTTGCCCATCAGGTGCTGCAGGAGCAGCAGGACCGCGGTGCCGTCGCCGGCCTGGCCCGGCGTCGAGTACTGCAGCTTGCCCTTGAACTGCTCGGTAAGCAGGTCGTCCCAGGTCGTCGGGGCCGGGTTCGCGCCGGGGTTGGCGATGAAGGTCAGGTAGTTGTTCACCACCGGGACGTAGCTGCCCGCCGGATCCTGCACGTCGGCGGGGACGGCGGAGGTATCGATTCCGCTCGGCTGCAGCAGGCCCTGCGCCGCCGCCTTCTGGATGAACGGGGGCAGCGTCACGACGACATCGGCCTGCGGGTTGGACTGCTCCTTCTCCACCCGGGAGACGACCTCACCGGAGCCGGCCTCGACGAGGTTGACCGCGATGCCGGTCTCCTTGGTGAATTCCTCGAACTGTGGTTCGTACCAGGAGGCGAGTCCGTCGGCGCTGTAGACGGTGACGACACCGCCGTCGGAGTTTGCGGCGGTGCCGGTGCCCCCGCACGCGGTCAGGGTCAGGGCCGTCGCGACCAGTGCGGCCGCGGCGGCGGCGGGGCGGATCGTGAAGGGACGCATCGAAATCCTCACTGTGGGTGAACGGTGTCAGCGGGTGGACAGGACGAGGTCGGCGAATTCGCGGACCGAGGGCAGGACGGCGGTGGCGCCTGCGGCGCGCAGCTCGTCCTCGCCGTGCGCCCCGGTGAGCGCCCCGGCAACGACGGTGGCGCCTGCCCGCAGCCCGGAGGTGACGTCGTTGGCGGTGTCGCCGAGCACGGCGACCTCGCGGACGTCGTCGATCTGCAGGCGCAGCAGGGCGGTCAGGATCAGGTCGGGGTAGGGGCGCCCCCGTCCGGCGTCGGACGGCGCCAGCGTCAGGTCGGCGATCTCCTGCCACCCGAGGGCGGCAAGCAGCTTGTCCTGCGTGCCGCGGCTGAACCCGGTGGTGAGCGCGACCTTGACGCCCGCGTTGCGGAGCGCGGTGATCGCGTCGGCCGCGCCGGCGATCGGTTCGGCGTTGCCCTCGTCGATCAGGCGGTCGTAGGCCGCCTCAAATGCCGCGTTGGCGGCCCGGGCGCGTTCCTCGTCGCCGCCGGTCAACGCGCGGAACACGATGATCTTGGACTGGCCCATCGTGTCGAGGACGTATCGCCGGGCGGCGTCGCCGTCCGGGCCCTCGGTGGGGATTCCGCCCGCGACGGACGCGTCGGCGAAGGCCCGAAGGACGAGTCCGTCGTCGGCGACGGTGGTGCCTGCCATGTCGAGGACGGCGAGGCGGATCTGGGTGGTGGACATGCTGTCTCCTGCGGTTGTCTCTAGAGGCCGAGCTGCTCGGCGGTCTGTTCGGCGAGGGCGGGCCCGAGGGTCATGCCGCGCCCGCCCGGCCCGGCGACGACCCAGATGCCCGCGGCGGGCTGCCCGCGGTGCACCAGCTGGCCGGGGTCGAGGTGCTGGCTGTAGACGCCGGCCCACCGCTGCACGATCGGCGGGAGCTTGCGGCCCAGCAGCTCCTCCATGACGGAGGTCAGGTGCTGGTACGGGGCCTCGTCGACGTCGAAGGTGAACGGCTCGTCGTATTCGTGGGTGTCGCCGATCGTCAGGCCGCCGTGCAGACGCTGCACGCACAGCAACTGCATCCGGTGCGCCGCCGCGGTCGGGGACTGCGGCTGCGCCGCCTTCAGGGCCTCGAGGGCGTCGCCGGCGAACCCGGGGTAATAGCGGAGGCTGTCGCCGTCCGCGATCGCGGTGGTGAGTGATTCGCCGAGCGGGGCGGTCTGCATCATCTGCAGCCGGACCCGGCGCAGCGGCAGGTCCCCGGCGAGGTCACGGGCCAGCCCGCCGAGGGTGGCGCCGGGGCACACGATCGCGAGATCGGCGTCGAAGGTCCGGCCGCGGTCGTCGCGGATATGGACGCCGGTATCGTCGCTGGCCACCTCGCGGGCCTCGGTGGAGGCGTGGAAGGTGTAGCGCCCGCTGGCCTCCAGATGCGCGCGGATGGCGGGCAGCGTCACCCGGGATTCGACGGCACCGTCGCGGCTGCAGTGCAGGCCAGCGAGGTACCTGCCGCGCAGCGCGGGGTTGACGCCGCGAACCCGGTCGGGATCGAGCAGCGTGAACCCGCGGGCGTCGGCGTCGGGCCGGGCGAGCACCTCCTCCGCGACCGCCACCTCCTCGGGGGTGCGGAGCAGGGTCAGTGATCCGGCCGGACGAAAGCCGATGGCGGGGACCCGGGCGGCCAGGTCCGCCCACAGTTCGCGCGAGCGCAGCGCCGCGTCCAGTTCGTGTTCGGCCCGCCCGGACACCCAGACCAGACCGAAGTTGCGTACCGTGGCACCACGTGCCTCGGGTTCCCGTTCGAGGTGGACCACCTCGTGCCCTCTGCGGATCGCCTCGTCGGCGTGTGCCGTGCCGAGGATTCCGCCTCCCACAATTGCAATTCGCATGAGGGCAGCATGGGCATTGGTCTAGACCAACCGGGGGACGCCCGGGAAACTCCAGGTGAACAGTTGGTATAGACCAAATCTGAGGTACTGTGACGACCGTGAGCGACGACGCAATCGTGTTCGAAGAGGTTGGCGCACTGCCGGATTCGGCCCACCGTCGGCCTGGTGCAGCGGCATCGTGACGGCCGAGGGCGTGCCCAAGCATTACGTGGTGCGCACCCACGTCGAGGACCTGCTGGCCGGCCTCGCCGAGGGTGATCCGGTACCCGCGGAGCGCGAACTCGCCGCGACCTGCGGGGTGTCACGGGAGACGGTCCGGCAGGCGCTGCACGAGCTGCTCGTCGCCGGCCGCGTCGAACGGCGGGGGAGGGGCACCGTCGTCGCCCGACCCAAGCTGGTGCAGCCCCTCTCGCTCGGGTCGTACACCGAGGGCGCGCTGAGTCAGGGCCGGGAACCGGGCCGAATCCTGGTGCGGTGGGAGGAGATCGACGCGCGGGAGCGACTGTCCGAGAATCTCGAGATCGCCCCGGGTGCCCCGGTGATTCACCTCGAGCGGGTCCTGCTCGCCGATGGCGAGCGGATCGGACTGGAGAGCACTTATCTGCCGTTGGCGCGCTTCCCGGACCTGGCAGACACCTTCGATCCCGAGAGTTCTCTCTACGCGGCGATCCGCGCCACGGGGGTCCGGTTCGCGACGGCGACCGAGCGGATCGAGACCGTGCTGCCCACCCCGCGCGAGGCGGGGCTCGTCGAGGCGAGCACCGCGCTGCCGATGCTCAAGTTGGATCGGGTGTCCCGGGATGCTGCCGGGGTGCCGATCGAGCGGGTGCGGTCGCTGTACCGCGGTGACCGGATGGCCTTCGTCGCCGAGCTTCGCTGACCCGCCGTGCCCGTCCCGCCCGGATAACGAATTCGGTTCACCGGTGTCGCGACGGGCGAGGGCGACGGACAATGGGCACACATTCCATGTCGACGAAAGGGGTGCCGAAGTGAACCGGACCGAACTCCCGCAGACGTTGCGTCGATCCTCCAGGGAGGTGCAGGAGGCCTTCTCGGCGGCCCACGAGACGGCCGTCAGGCGGTACGGCGAGGGCGAGGACGCCCAGCGTGCCGCGTACGGGCAGCTCAAGCAGGGCTACGAACTCGAGACCGACCATTGGGTGCCCAAGCAGGGGTGAGTCGGATCAGTCGGTGAGGAACCCGGCGCCGAGCGCGGCATAGATCAGTGTGAGCGTCATCAGGACCCAGCCTGCGCCGTGCCACACCGGCCAGGTGCCGCCCCGCTTCCACACCGTGTAGGTGCGGACGAAGGCGCCGAGTCCACCGATCGCCAGGATCGCGGCGGGGGCAATCGCGAGGAGATAGCGGTCGGCGGTCGCGCAGACGGCCGCCTCGGTCGCCGTGCAGTCGCTGCGCCCGAGATAGGCCCAGAGCGCACTCGCGGCCATGACCGCGAGGGCGGTGCCCGCCGCGATGCAGGTATAGCGGGTGGCCCGCCGGAGTTCCGGCGGATCGTTCCACCGCTTCTCGACGTCGTCCGACATGCCGCGCGCCTCCACCCTGCCGCCCGCCGGGCGGCGGGCGCATTCCACGCTACGCCCGGGTCCGCCGCTCAGCCTGCCTCGTCGACCCGCCGCGCGGCGGACGGCCGCGGCCAGACCCGCCCGGTGCGCCGCTCGACGTCGATGTTGAAGCGCTTGAGCAGGTCCGCGAACAGGGTTCGGTCCTCCTCCGACCAGTCGGCGAGTGCGCCTTCGATGCCGAGGACCCGCAGCGCCCGCTCGTCCTGTAGCCGGCTCAGTCCCTCCTCGGTGAGCCGGAACTTGCGGGCGATGCCGCCGTCCGGATCGGGAATGCGCTGTACCAGGCCGGATCCCAGCATCGCGGTGGTCTGACGGCTCAGCGTGGAGGTGTCCAGGCCGAACGCCTCGGTGAGTTCACCGACCGACATCGGTCCCTGGACGGCCAGCCTGCTGAGCACCACGAAGGCGCTGTGGTCCAACCCGTCGGCGCCGCGTCGTGCGCGGGGCAGGTGCCGGGCGAGCAGCATCGTTTCGAACTGGATCCGATCCGCGGGCGTGTACATCGACGTCCTTCCGAGAGTTGCATCGCGCACGAAGATTGTATCGGGCACCGAATATGTATGATGCAATGAATTTGCATGCTGCAAGTTCGAGTGGTGAGGAGGTGCCCGTGGCAAGGTCCGCTGGCGGGGTCGGTGCGGTGAACGAGAACAGGCTCGTGGGGGTGCTCGCCGCGACCGGCATCGTCGCCGCGCTCATGCAGACCCTGGTGGTCCCGCTGATCGGCGACCTGCCGCAGCTGCTGGACACGTCGGCATCGAACGCGACCTGGGTGATCACCGCGACGCTGGTCGCGGGCGCGGTGTGCACCCCGATCACCGGCCGCCTCGGCGACATGTACGGCAAGCGGCGCATGCTGCTGATCGTCACGGTGCCCCTGATCGTCGGATCGCTGGTGTGCGCGCTGGCGACCTCGGTGCTACCGATGATCGCCGGGCGCGCACTGCAGGGCGTCGGGATGGGGCTGATTCCGCTCGGCATCAGCGCGATGCGCGATCTCCTTCCGCCGCAGCGGCTGAACTCGGCCATCGCACTGATGAGTTCGTCGATGGGAATCGGCGGCGCGTTGGGTCTGCCGCTCGCCGCGGCCGTCGCTCAGAACGCCGACTGGCGGATGCTGTTCTGGGGTGCGACCGCCGTCAGCGTTCTGGTGGCGGGGTTGATCTGGAGGACCGTCCCCGCGACCCCGGTCGACCCCGCGGCGGGCCGGTTCGATCCGATTGGTGCCGCCGGTCTTGCCGTCGGGCTGGTCTGCCTGCTGCTCGCCGTCTCGAAGGGCGGCGACTGGGGCTGGACGGACGGGCTCACCGTCGGCCTGGTCGTTGCCGCCGTCGCCGTCCTGCTGGCCTGGGGCTGGTGGGAGCTGCGGGTCACCGACCCGCTCGTCGACCTGCGGACCACCGCGCGGATGCAGGTGCTGCTGACCAACGTCGCTGGCGTGGTCGTCGGGTTCTCGATGTACGCGCAGTCGCTGATCCTGCCGCAGCTGCTGCAACTGCCCGAGAGCACCGGGTTCGGCCTCGGCCAGTCGATGCTCGAGATGGGCCTGTGGATGGCGCCCGGCGGGTTCGTGATGATGGCGGTCGCCGGCGTCGGTGCCCGGCTCTCGTCCGCTCGCGGGCCCAGAATCACCCTGATCGTCGGCGCCCTGATCCTCGCGGTCGGCTACGGGTCCTCGCTGCTGCTGATGGGCTCGGCGTGGGGCATCATGATCGTGGCCTGCATCTGCAGCGCCGGAACCGGTTTCGCCTACGGCGCGATGCCCGCCCTGATCATGGGGGCGGTTCCGCGCTCGGAGACCGCGGCCGCCAACGCCTTCAACGCCCTGACCCGATCCCTCGGCACCGCGGTCGCCGCCGCCGTCGTCGGCGTGGTGCTCGCCCAGATGAGTGTGCCGGTCGGGGACTTCACGCTGCCGACGGAGGCTGGCTTCCGGACCGGGCTGCTGATCGGATGCGGTGTCGCGCTGGTCGCGGCGACCGTCGCCGCGGCGATCCCGGCCCGGCGGTCCGCCGCAGCGGACGCCTCGGTGCCGGACCTGGTCGCGCAACGCTGATCGCCCCGCCCGGCGGGCCTCCCTCGCGGGCGCCGCCGGGCTCGCCCCCGTCGGTGGTCACGCGGCGCGTAACCTTGACGCCATGTCTGTGCGCGCACCCCTGGTCCCCGGAACCGTCTCGCCGACCCTGGCCGTTCCCGGGAAGATCGAGCGCCCCGAGTACGCATGGAAGCCCACGGTCAACGAGGGCAACGAGCCGTGGGTGCAGACGCCGGAGACGATCGAGAAGATGCGGCTCGCGGGGAAGATCGCCGCGCAGGCCCTGCAGGAGGCGGGTCGGGCCGTCGCGCCGGGGGTGACCACCGACGAGCTCGACCGGATCGCCCACGAATACATGGTCGACCACGGCGCCTACCCGTCGACCCTGGGCTACAAGGACTTTCCGAAGTCGTGCTGCACCTCGCTGAACGAGGTGATCTGCCACGGCATCCCGGACTCGACGGTGATCCAGGACGGCGACATCGTCAACATCGATGTCACCGCCTACCTCGACGGGGTACACGGCGACACCAACGCCACCTTCCTTGCCGGCGACGTCTCCGAGGAGCACCGCCTGCTGGTCGACCGCACCCGGGAGGCCACCATGCGCGCAATCAAGGCCGTTCGACCCGGACGCGAACTCAACGTGATCGGCCGCGTCATCGAGTCGTACGCAAACCGGTTCGGCTACGGCGTCGTCCGGGACTTCACCGGCCACGGCATCGGCGAGACGTTCCACAACGGACTGGTGATCCTGCACTACGATCAGCCGAACGTGGACACGATCATCGAACCCGGCATGGTGTTCACGATCGAACCGATGATCAACCTCGGCACCGTCGACTACGAGATCTGGGACGACAACTGGACCGTCGTCACCAAGGACCGCCGGTGGACGGCCCAGGTCGAGCACACCCTGGTGGTCACCGACACCGGCGCCGAGATCCTCACGTTGCCGTGACCGGCGGCGCCCTGCTGGTCGCAGGCACCACCTCCGATGCGGGCAAGAGCGTCCTCGTCGCGGGCCTGTGCCGCCTGTTGGCGCGTCGAGGGATCTCGGTGGCGCCGTTCAAGGCGCAGAACATGTCCAACAACTCCGTCGTCACCCTCGACGGAGGCGAGATCGGACGCGCCCAGGCGCTGCAGGCGCGGGCGTGTGGACTCGAACCGAGTGTGCGGTTCAATCCGGTCCTGCTCAAGCCGGGCAGCGACCGCACCTCGCAGCTCGTGGTCCGCGGCAAGGCCGTCACCTCGGTCGGCGCCCGCGACTACATGACCCATCGGCAGTGGCTGCGTGGGGTGGTCGCCGACGAACTTGCGTCGTTGCGCGCCGAATTCGACATCGTCGTCTGCGAGGGTGCAGGCTCGCCCGCCGAGATCAACCTGCGCGCAACGGACCTCGCAAACATGGGCCTCGCGCGTGCGGCGGGGTTGCCGGTCGTCGTGGTCGGCGACATCGACCGCGGGGGAGTGCTCGCGCATCTGTTCGGCACCGTCGCGGTGCTCGAGCCCGAGGACCAGGCACTGATCGCCGGGTTCGTGGTGAACAAGTTCCGCGGTGACGTCGGGTTACTGGAACCCGGACTGCGGCAACTGGAGTCGTTGACCGGGCGTCCCACCCTCGGGGTGGTGCCGTTCGCCGAGGGCCTGTGGATCGATGCGGAGGACTCGCTGTCGACCACCGCGGACGCCCCGGTCGGCAGGCCGGCGCCGCCGCGCGGCCGGGACTGGTTGCGGGTGGCCGCGATCCGGCTGCCCCGCGTCTCGAACGCCACCGACGTCGAGGCGCTGGCCTGCGAGCCGGGGGTGTCGGTGCACTGGGTGAGCGAGCCGTCCCGGCTCGCCGACGCCGATCTCGTCGTGCTCCCCGGCAGCAAGTCCACCGTCGCGGACCTGGCGTGGCTGCGGTCCTCGGGGCTCGCCGCCGCGGTGACGTCCCGGGCGGCCGCCGGACTGCCGATTCTCGGGATCTGTGGCGGCTACCAGATGCTCGGCCGCCGGATTACCGACACGGTGGAATCCGGTGTCGGCGCCGTGGACGGTCTCGGCCTGCTCGATGTCGACGTCGAGTTCGCCCCGGACAAGGTGCTGCGGCAGGTGACCGGAATCGCGGACGGAATCGCGGTGTCCGGCTACGAGATCCACCACGGTCGGGTGACCCGGACCGGGGATCCGGCGCTGCTGGGCCACGAGGACGGCACCCCGGAGGGCAGCATTCGCGGTGCCGTCCTCGGCACCCACTGGCACGGCCTGCTCGAGTCCGACGGGTACCGGCGCAGGCTGCTCACCGACATCGCCGTGGCCACCGGCAGGGACTTCACCGTCGCCCCCGACACGTCCGTCGCCGCCGAACGCGCCGCCCAGCTCGACCTGCTGGCCGATCTGGTGGAACGGCACGTCGACGTCGACGGAGTGCTCGCGCTGATTGATCGCGGTGCGCCGCAGGAGCTTCCGGTGATCACGAGTCAGTGGCAGCCGGACGTCCGCTCCTGACCGGCGATCACACCGCTGCGCGGCGCAGCGCGATCCAGCCGAACCCGATGCTGAGCACGGCGGGCACCAGTGGCAGCACCACCATCGGCATCACCCTCGGGGTATCGACGAACCAGGAACCGATCGCAGGCCACCATTCGGCCCAGGTGATCACGATCGCCGCCAGCCCGAGCGTCACGAGCAGGGCGACGCCGGCCGCGAGCAGGCCGGTGGTGCGCCACCGCTGATAGATCGCCCCGGCGAGCATCGCGACCCCGGTGCTGAGCAACAGGATCGAGAACAGACAGAGCAGTTGCACGAGGGGACTGTCCGTGAAGTACCGGGTGATCCCGAACATTCGCATGTGGACGCCCCACCCGTCGGTCGCGGCCTCGACCAGCGACAGCGCCCACACCGCGACCGCGAAGATCGCCGACTGGGCGACGGCCATCAGGGTCGTCGCGGTGTAGAACTCGCGGCGGGTCACGCTCAGTCCCAGCGCGAACGGGAAGCTCTGCGTCAGCGCCTGGACGTAGAACGCGATCGCGAAGCCAGCCAGGGCGGTGACGCTGCCGGTGAAGCCCTCGCCCTCCTCGTTCCCGACCAGGTAGTAGATCATCCAGCTGATCGCGAACGCCACCGTGAGCAGACCGACCGGCCAGGCGATCAGCAGGGGCCAGGCCACGGTGTGCAGGCGGAGCACCGATCCGATCCGGGAGGGGCCGGTGACGGCGTGGTTGTCGGTCGCGGCGGGCAGGGTGGCTGCGGTCATGACGTCTGCTCCTGGGTGGTGGTTCGGATCACGAGTTCCTGCAGTGAGGCGGGCTCGATCGCACCGCCCGCGTCGATCAACCGGGCCCGATCGGCCTCGCCCGAGGCGATCTGGACGGTGGCGCGGGACTGCGAGCCGAGGGCTTCGTGGTGCAGGACCGTCCCGTTCGTGGCGAACTCCGTCACGGCGGTGGTCGGACCGGTGACGGTCACCGCGCGGCTGCGGAGGGTGTCGGTGTCGTCGTCGAGCAGGATCCGCCCCCGATCGACGACGATGACGTGCTCGAGCAGGTTCGCGACCTCGTCGATCAGATGCGTCGACAGCACGATCGTGCGGGGATGCTCGGCGTAGTCCGCGAGCAGCCGGTCGTAGAAGAGTTGGCGGGCGACGGCATCGAGGCCGAGGTACGGCTCGTCGAACAGGGTCAGCGGCGCCCGCGACGCGAGGCCGATGGTCACCCCGAGCGCGGACCTCATGCCACGGGAGAGCTTCTTGACCTTGCGGCACAGCGGGAGTTCGAAGTCGTCGAGCAGGCGGGCCGCGAAGTCGCGATCCCACCGTTCCATCAGGTGCTCGGCCGCCTTGAGCACGTGGGCAACCCGGAGTTCATCCGGGTAGGTCTGGCTCTCCTTGATGAAGCAGACGTTCCGCAGCACCTGCGCGTTCTCGAAGGGGGTGCCGTCGAAGACGGTGACGTTGCCCGACGTCTGGACGGACTGGCCGGTGAGGATCGACATGATCGTGGACTTGCCTGCGCCGTTGCGTCCGAGCAGGCCATAGATCTTGTCGCGTTCGATAGTGAAGGAGATGTCCGTGAGGGCGTCGAACTCGCCGTAGCGCATCCCGATCCCGCGCATCGACGCGACCGTGTCGGCCGCGGTCGCAGCGGTGCTGTGCAGTGCCGTCACACTTCGTGTCATCGGGCCACCTCCCTGGTGTCGAGCATGGATTTGATGTCGTCGAGCGGGATCGCGAGGCGTTCCGCCTCCGCGACGAGCGGCTCGATGAACTGGCGCGCGAACGCATCGCGCCGCCGGCGCCGGAGCGTCTCGCGCGCTCCTGCCGTGACGAACATTCCGATTCCCCGTTTCTTGTAGAGGATCCCCTCGGCGACCAGTTGATTGAGGCCCTTGGCCGCGGTCGCCGGGTTGATCCGGTGGAAGGCAGCGAGTTCGTTGGTGGAGGGAACCTGCGTCTCCTCGAGCAGCGAGCCGTCGATGATCGCGCCCTCGATCTGTTCAGCGATCTGTTGGAACAGCGGCCTGCCGTCGTCGATCACGGGAACCGCCCCGCGGTCAGGCTCACTGGTTCATTACTCATGTAATGAACCATAGAGGCTTGGCGGGCGTTCGACAACCCCGACGGTTCCGGGGCCGCGCCGCGGCTGCGTGTACCGTCCGGTGCCATGGAGTTGACGGAAGTGTCGGTCGGCGGGGTGGTCCGGACGGTTCGGGTCGACGGGCCCGAGAGTGCCCACGTGGTCGTGCTGCTGCCCGGTGCAGGCGAGGACGCGACCGTGTTCGACGCGGTCTGCGAGCGCTTGCACGGCTCCGACCTGCGCACGATCGTGCCCGACACGATCACCGGCCTCGACGTGGCCGGGCTGCTCGCGCTCCTCGACGGTCTGGGCCTGAGCTACGTCAACCTGGCGGGCGACCGCGAGGGCGGGGCCCTGGCCTGGGAGGCCGCGGCCCGGACCTTCGGGCGGTTCAAGAGTCTGGTCGTCGCCGACAGCCCGCACCCCGCGGTCGCGGGCGGGGACTGCCCGGCCGTCGAGATCCCGTCCACCCTGCTGATCGGTGGTCCGGACGCCCGCCCCGAGGCCGACGCCAGCGGGCGGCGCTGCTACTCCGACTTCCGCGTCGTCGAACTCGCGGTCGGCTCGGTGCCCCGCGACGCGGCGGCCGCGTTCGCCACCGAGATCTCCCTGCGCACCAGCATGTGGTGAGAATCGTCGGCGGCCGCCACGTGCCGTGGTGCGCCGATCAGCGCGGCCGGGTGGACTCCCGGTGGTCCTCGCTGGCGGCCGTCGGTTCCGGTCTGGGATGCGAGAGGTCCTGCAGGCCTGCGACCCGCAGCAGATCGAGTTTCGCCGCGTCGGCGGAGCCGGGTACCGCCGTGTAGACGACGATCCGCAGATCGCCGCTGCCCGGTGCGCCGAGGACATCGCAGTCGACGGTAATGTCGCCGACCGTCCTGGTGCGCACGGTCTTTCGGCTGGACCGGTGCAGCGCCACGTGTGCCTGCGCCCACCGCGCCGCGAACTCGGCGGACTCCGCGAGCAGGCGGTCGACGAGGTTCCGCAGCGGGGCGTCGTCGGGGTACCGCCCCACCGCGGAGCGCAGGTCCGCGACCAGGTCCGCTCGGAACTCCTCTTCCCCGGCGGTGGTGTGGGTGACGGCGGTGCTTGTTTCGGTGAACACCAGCCAGACAAGATTTCGCCGGAGCCCGGACAGCGACGACGGGTCGCCGAGCAGGGCCGCCCAGAGCGGATTCCACAGCAGGATGTCGTGTGCGGCGCTGTACACGCTGACCGGCACGTCGCCGAGACGGTCCACGATGCGTTGGACGCCGGGACCCACGTGCCGCGGCACCGAGGAGGGCGTCGCGGCGGCGACGCCGCCGACCCGGTACAGGTGGTCGCGCTCGTCGTCGGTCAGCCGCAACGCGCGGGCTAGGGCGCCGAGCAGTTGCGCCGAGGGGTTGGTTGCCCGACCCTGCTCCAGCCGCACGAGGTAGTCGACGCTGACTCCCGCGAGCATCGCGAGCTCCTCGCGTCGCAGCCCCCGCGCGCGTCGACCCGTTCCCGGGGGCAACCCGACCTGCTCTGGCTGCACCCGGTCGCGCCAAGCGCGCAGCACCCGCGCGAACTCGTCCATGCCCCCATCCTGCTCGCTACCGTCGCGAGGTGGGTGGTACTGCCGGACCCACCGTGGGTCTGTGCCTGGTGCGTGCGCCGGAGCCGCGCAACCGTGGTGGGCATGACCACCACACTCATCACGGGAGCCAACCGAGGCCTCGGCCTGGAGACCGCCCGCAGGCTCGTCGACGCCGGGCACACCGTCTATGCGGGCATGCGCGATCTCGCCTCCGCCGCGGAGGTGCGTAGGCACGGCGCCCACCCGGTGCAGCTCGACGTCACCGACCAGCGCAGCGTCGACCGGGCGCTCGCCGGGCTGCCCGAGCTTGACGTCCTCGTGAACAACGCGGGCGTCCTCGGCAGGTCCTTCGGCGTCGATGACCTCGATGTCGCCGCCGTGCAGCAGGTGTTCGACACGAACGTTCTCGGGATCGTGCGTCTCACCCAGGCCGCGCTCGCGCTGCTGCGGGACTCGGCGAATCCGGTGATCGTCAACGTCGCCTCCGGCGTCGGATTCGCCCGCGCGTTGAGCACTCCCGGCAGTGACGAGTACGCCGTTCGGGGGGTGCCCTACGCATGCTCGAAGGCGGCCGTGATCGCGCTGACGGTCCAGTACGCCAAGAGCCTGCCCGGATTTCGGATCAACGCCAGCGACCCGGGCTACACCAGCACCGACTTCAACCGGCACACCGGGCACCAGACGGTGACCGAGGGAACGGATGCGACGGTGATGCTGGCCCGGCTCGGTCCCGACGGCCCGACCGGACAGTTCTTCGACCGCGCGGGCCGCATCGAGTACTGAGCAACAGCGCGACCCGCTTGCCGGGCCAGGGGCGGGCGGGCCACCCGCGGCCGCGACGCGCACTACACTCTGCCGGTGCTCGACACCGTCCCCGCCCCGCCCGACATCACCTCGGTCCGTTCCGCCCTTCGCTCGCCGCGCAGGCTGAGCACCGAGATCCTCGCCGGGTTGGTGACATCGTTGGCGCTGATCCCCGAGGTGATCTCGTTCGCGGTCATCGCGGGCGTCGACCCGAAGGTGGCGCTGTACACCTCCTGCATCATGGCGATGACGGTCGCGATCGCCGGCGGCCGCCCCGCGATGGTGTCGGCGGCGGCGGGGGCCACCGCGTTGGTGATCGCGCCGCTCGTCGCGGCGCACGGCATCGACTACCTGATCGCCGCGGTGTGGCTCGCCGGGGCAGTGCAGATCGCGTTCGCGGCAGCGGGCCTCGCGCGGCTGGTGCGGTTCATCCCGAGGTCGGTGATGATCGGGTTCGTCAACGCGCTCGCGATCCTGATTTTCAGTGCCCAGATTCGGCACCTCGTCGACGTTCCGTGGCTGGTGTATCCGCTGGTGGTCGCGGGGATCGCGATGGTGGTCCTGGTTCCGCGGCTGACGCGGGCGGTCCCGGCGCCGCTGATCGCGATCGTCGTGCTCACCGGGGTGGTCGCCCTGTTCCGGCTGGACGTGCCCGACGTCGCCGACCAGGGCGCGCTGCCGTCCGGTCTGCCGACGTGGATGATCCCGGACGTCCCGCTCACCTGGGAGACGCTGACGATCATCGCGCCGTTCGCCCTCGGCCTGGCGCTGGTTGGCCTGCTCGAATCGCTGCTCACCGCGAAACTCGTCGACGACCTGACCGGCACCGAGTCGGACAAGACCCGCGAATCCCTGGGGCAGGGCGTCGGGAACCTGGCGGGCGCCCTGTTCGGCGGCATGGGCGGCTGCGCGATGATCGGCCAGACCATGATCAACGTCAAGGAGGGTCGCGCCCGAACCCGGATCTCCACGTTCCTGGCGGGCCTGTTCCTGTTGGTGCTCTGCCTGACGGTCGGCGATGTGGTCGGCGCGATCCCGATGGCCGCGCTGGTCGCGGTGATGGTGCTGATCGCGGCGACCACCTTCGACTGGCGCAGCATCGCCCCGCGCACGCTGCGGATCATGCCGCGCAGCGAGACCGTCGTGATGATCGTGACGGTCGTCGGGACCCTGGCGACCGAGAACCTCGCGGTCGGCGTTGTCCTCGGTGTCCTGGCCGCGATGGCCGCGTTCGCGCGGCGGGTCGCGCACCAGACGACGGTCACCGTCGAGGACCGCGACGGAGACCGGGTGTACCGGCTGACCGGGCAGCTGTTCTGGGCGTCGAGCAACGACCTGGTGCGCCGGTTCGACTACGCGGGCGATCCGTCGTCGGTGATCATCGACCTCGGGGCGGCCGACGTGTGGGACGCGTCCACGGTCGCCACCCTCGACGCGGTGCGGGAACGGTACGCGGCGCTCGGCAAGTCCGTCCGGATGGTGGGATTGACCGGGGCGGGCCGAGACCGTGTGGACCGGCTGTCGGGGAGGCTGTGACCGTTCACCGCATATTTGTCGCCGTCCGGCGCCGCGCGTATACGCAGGATTTGAACTATCTACCGTCGGCGCATTAACGTGCAGTCACACCCGACTCGTACGCGGTAGCAACGATCTCGTTCGGAAGGACCTCGATGCGCGGCACGGCACGCACCGCCGACCCCACGACCATGTGTCGTGGTTGTCGCATGCGCCAGCGCTGAGACGAGAGCCCCGCGACGGCACCCCGGCCGCTCCGCAACTTCCCGTGATTTCCCGGGCACCGACTCGTCACAGCGCCTGTTCTTCCCGGTGCCCGTGGCGAAAGGATCCGTCCCATGTCCGCCCCCGCCCTCCCGATCATCGATCTGGAGAACCTCGACGTCGACGCCCTGCGCCGGGTCACCCACGAGATCGGGTTCTTCTACCTCACCGGTCACGGCATCGACCAGCGGCTCACCGACGACCTGATCGCCACGGCGCGCGCGTTCTTCGCGCTGCCCGAGGCGGACAAGCTTGAGATCGAGAACGGGAACTCGCCGCAGTTTCGCGGCTACACCCGCGTCGGCGGCGAACGCACGCAGGGCTACATCGACTGGCGCGAGCAGCTCGACATCGGCCCCGAACGGGCTGCCGTCGACCCGATCGACCCGGCCCGCCCGTGGGACGTGCTGCACGGACCGAACCTGTGGCCGACCGCGGTGCCGCGGCTGCGGCAGCTGGCGCTCGAGTGGTCGGCGCAGGCGCAGGACGCGGGCCTGCGGCTGATCCGCGGCTGGGCGGTCTCGCTCGGCGCGCCAGCGGACTTCTTCGATGCCGCCTTCGCCGACCCCGACCCGCTGCTCAAGATCGCCCGCTACCCGGGCCACGACGGCTCGGTCACCGACCAGGGCGTCGGTAGCCACAAGGATGTCGGCGCGCTGACCCTGCTGTACCCGGAGCCCACCAGCGGCGGCTTCCAGGTGGAAACAGATGGCGGATGGTTGGACGTCGACCCGCTGCCCGGACATCTGCTCGTCAACATCGGCGAACTGCTCGAGGTCGCCACCGGTGGCTACCTCAAGGCCACCGTGCACCGGGTGCGCCCGCCCGCCGCGGGCACGGACCGGGTGTCGTTGCCGTTCTTCCTCAACCCCGGCTACGACGAGGCCCTGCCGGTGATCCCGCTCGCGCCGGAACTCGCCGCCGACGCGGCGGGCGTCGGCCCGGACCAGCACGGCGGCACCCTGCACGCCCGGTACGGGCTCAACGCCCTCAAGTCCCGGCTGCGCGCCCACCCCAACGTCACCGAGCGGTACCACCGCGACCTGCAGGGCCTCCCCGCCCTGCGCGGCTGACCGACCCACCCACCCGGAAGGTATCTCCCGAATGCTCCTGCGCCGCACCGCAATCCTGTCCGCCGCCGCCCTGCTCGCCGCGGGCCTCGCCGCCTGCTCGTCGGGGAACGACGCCGAGACGCTGGTGATCTCCGCATCCAGCACCCCGCACGTCGAGATCCTCGAGCACATCGCCGACTCCGGAGTGCTCGGCGACGTCACGCTCGACATCAAGCCGGTCACCGGCGAGATCGACCCCAACGAACTCCTCGCCGCGGGGGACGTCGAGGCCAACTACTTCCAGCACGCCCCCTACCTGTCGGACTGGCAGAAGCAGAAGGGCGTCGACGATCTCGTCTCGGTCGCCGACGTGCACCTCGAGCCGATGGGCCTGTACTCGGAGAAGATCACCGCCGTCGACCAGCTCGCCGACGGCGCCACCATCGCGCTGCCCAAGGACACCACCAACTTCTCCCGCGGCCTCTATCTGCTCGAGTCCGCCGGCCTGATCGAGATGGACGTCCCGTTCGCCGACGCCAACCTGTCCGTCGTCACGCAGGCCAACATCAAGGCGAACCCGAAGAACCTGAAGTTCATCGAGATCGAGCGCTCGCAGATCGCCCGCAACCTCGGCGACCCGCAGATCACCGCCGCCGTCATCAACTCCAACTACGCGCTCGAGGCCGGCCTGAACCCGACGACGGACACGCTCATCGCGGAGAAGGCCGAGGGCAACCCGTTCGCGAACCTGCTCGTCGTCCGCGCCGCGCAGGAGAACGATCCCGGCGTCCAGGCGCTCGCCGCGGCGCTGCAGTCCCCGGAGACCGCCGCCTGGATCGAGGAGAACTACTCCGGCGCCGTCATCCCCGTGCACGCGGCCGGCTGATGATCACCGTCGAAAGCCTGGTCAAGACCTTCCCCGCAGTCGGAGGCTCGGGGGAGGTCGCGGCCCTGCGCGGCATTGACCTCGACATCGCCGAGGGCGAGATCTTCGGCATCGTCGGGCCGTCCGGGGCGGGCAAGTCGACGCTGCTGCGCTGTTTGAACCTGCTCGAGCAGCCCACCAGCGGGCGCATCCTGCTCCGCGGTGACGACCTGTCGCGGCTCTCCGGTGCTGGCCTGCGGGCCGCCCGCCGCCGCATCGGCACCGTGTTCCAGCAGTTCAACCTGCTGCACTCGCGGACCGTGCGGGCCAACGTCGAGTTCCCCCTCGAACTGGCCGGGGTGGGCCGGGCCGAGCGCCGCGCCCGCGCCGACGAACTGATCAAGCTCGTCGGGCTGGCGGGCAAGGAGAAGGCGTACCCGTCGCAGCTGTCCGGCGGCCAGCAGCAGCGCGTCGGCATCGCCCGCGCGCTCGCGTCGAACCCGGACGTGCTGCTGTGCGACGAGGCGACCAGCGCCCTCGACCCGGACACCACCGACCAGGTGCTCGACCTGCTCGCCGAGGTGAACCGGGCGATCGGCGTCACCGTCGTCCTCATCACCCACGAGCTCGGGGTGCTGCGCCGCATCTGCACGTCCGCGGCCCGGCTCGACGACGGCCGCATCGCCGAGACCGGGCGCATCCTCGACCTGGTCGCCGCGCCCGGCTCGATCCTCGGCTCGGCGATCGTCCCGGTCGGGGGAGACCCCACCGAGGAGGTGAGCGACACCGCGATCGTCACCACCATCGGCGACGACGCGCACGGCCCCTGGCTCTCCCAGCTCGTCCGGGCACTCGACGTCGACATCTCCGTCGTCGGCGGCCGCGTCGAACAGGTCGCCGGGGTCACCGTCGGTCGGTTGCGGCTGAGCTTCGGACCCGATGTCCGCCGCGCGGACGTTGAGGCGTTCGTCGCCGCCCAGCCGAACACCACGCTCGCGTGGGGCGCCGACGCCCACCTGGAAGGGGTGCTCTCGTGAACAAAACGTCCTGGCAGGACTCGCTGCCCGACGTGTGGGAGGCGACCCTCGAAACGCTGTACATGGTTGGCGTCGCGTTCCTGCTCGCCGTGGTCGGCGGCGTCCTCATCGGGGTGGTCCTGCATCTGACCTCGCCGTCCGGGTTGTGGCCGCAGCGGGCGTTGAACGCGGTGCTCGGCGCGATCGTCAACGTGTTCCGGTCGCTGCCATTCCTGGTCCTGATGATCGCGCTGATCGGGTTCACCCGGCTGATCGTCGGCACCGCGATCGGCCCGACCGCCGCGATCGTGCCGCTGACGATCGGCGCGATCCCGTTCTATGCCCGCGTCGTCGAGTCCGCGCTGCGGGAGGTGCCCGTCGGCCGGGTCGAGGCCGCGCAGGCGATGGGCGCCACCAACGGGCAGATCGTCCGCACGGTGCTGCTCCCGGAGTCGTTGTCGGCGCTGATCGCGGGCGCGACCCTGACGTCGGTGCTGCTCGTCGGGTACTCGGCGATGGCCGGTGTGATCGGCGGCGGCGGGCTCGGCGACTTCGCGATCGTGTACGGCTACCAGCGGTTCAACACGCCGGTGCTGCTCGTCGCGGTCGTGGTGCTGATCGTCATGGTGCAGATCATGCAGACGATCGGTGACCGCGCGGTCCGGGCACTGGACCACCGCAAGTAGGCGCGCGCTCCGCGAACCGTGCGTGCGGTGCACCCCGGCCGGGGTGCTCCGCACGCACGGTTCCGGTCAGAGGCCAAGCAGCGCGTTCTCGACGACCTCGGTGAGCGCGGGATGAATCCAGTACTGCCCCAACGCCATTTCCCGGGCGGGCAGGCCGAAGCTCATCGCCTGGATCAGCGGCTGGATCACCGTCGACGCCTGGGCGCCGAGCACGTGCGCACCGACCAGGTGACCGGTGCCGCGGTCGGCGATCACCTTGCACAGTCCCTCGTCGTCCTCCATCGCCCACCCGTAGGCGACGTCGGCGTAGCGCTGCACCTTCACCGCGACATCCAGGCCCCGCGCGCGGGCCTGCGCCTCGGTCAACCCGACCGTGGCGATCTGCGGGTCGGTGAACACCGCGGCGGGCACGAACCTGTGGTTTGTTCGCGCCAGTTCCGTGCGGGCCGGGTCGGCGCCGTTCCGCCAGGCGTCGCGCAGCAGGTTCGCCTGCACCACCCGCGCCTCGTGATTGGCGACGTGCTTGAGCTGGTGCGGCGACGACACGTCCCCGAGCGCGAAGACGCCCTCGGCGGCGGTGCGCTGGAACTCGTCGACGACGACGCGGCCCCGATCGTCCACGTCGACGCCGGCGGCGTCGGCACCGAGCCGGTCACCGTTCGGGGTGCGGCCGGTCGCGACGAGCAGCGTGTCCCCGGCGACGACGGTGCCGTCCGCGAGCACCGCCTCGACGCCGCCTGCGGCGTCCCGCAGCTCGGCGACCGGATTTCCGAGGTGCACATCCCATTTCGAGCGCGCGAGGTCGGTGAACCGCTGCGAGATGTCGACGTCGAGGTCGCGCAGCAGGCGGTCGCCGCGGCCGATGATCGACACCTGGGCGCCGAGGGCGGAGAAGACGTGCGCGAATTCGGACGCGATGAACCCGCTGCCGAGGATCACCAGCCGCTCGGGCAGGTCGGGCAGGCGCATGATGTCGTCGTTGGTGACGTACCGGACACCGCTGCGGGTCACCACGTCGGGGATGACCGGCCGGGATCCGGCGGCGATCACCACCTGGTCGGCGGTGATGACCTCCCCGGTTCCGGTGCGGATGGTCCGTGGGCCGGTGAAGGTCGCGTAGCCGGGGAACACGGTGGTGTTGGGGCTGCCGTCCCGCCGATACCGTTCGCCGCCCTCCGAGATCGGGTCGATGCGGCCGAACACCCGTTCCACGATGTCGTTCCACCGCACCTTTTCCACCCGCGCGTCGACGCCGTAGCGGGACGAGTCCCGGATGGTGCGCGCGACCTCGGCGGCGTAGACGAACATCTTCGTCGGGATGCAGCCCACGTTCAGGCAGGTGCCTCCGAACGTGCCGCCCTCGCAGATCGCGACGGTCATGTCGGCGAACCGGTCGTCGAGAATGGTGTTGCCGGAACCGGATCCGATGATCGCCAGATCGAAGTGGGTCACGAGGGCCGCCCTTCCGTCGCGCCCTGCCGCTCCAACCAGTCCAGCCACTGATCGACCTCGTCGAACGCCTGTTTGCGGGGCACCTCGCGGGACAGGAACACGTCGTGCCGGGCACCTTCGATCGGAACGATGGTGGTGCGGTCGCCCAGGCAGCCCGCCCAGCGCGCGATCTGCTTGACGTCGAGCACCAGATCCGCGGCCTCCGACTTCTCCGTGTACCGCATCGAGTAGTGCGTCACCTTCGAGCGCAGGATCAGCGACGGCACCCCGATGTCGAGGCCCCGATGCAGCCGCGCCTGCGCGCGGCGGACGGCGCGCAGCCACCCGAAGGTCACCCCGTACCCGCGCAGCGGCTTCCATTCGAGGTCGTAGTCCCATTCGCCGCGTTGGCTGCGGTGCAGGGTGCGGCCGTACACGTCCATCGGCGGCTGCTTGAGTTCGAGCTTGTCCCGGAGTCGGCCGACGGTCCGGATCGCGACCGTCCCGACGTTGCGCACGTACGACGGGCCCTGCAGGTCGAACCACGGGCTGTTGAGGATCGCCCCGGCGACCCCGGCGGCCGCGCTGCCCCCCGGCCGGGCATTGAGCCGGTCCAGCCACATCGGCAGGATCAGGCCCCCCGTGGAGTGGGCGGTGAGCAGCACCGCACCGCCCTGCACCTGGTCGCGGACCGTCGCAAGCGCCCACTCCAGTTCGGCGTCGTACAGTGCGAGATCCGTCACGAAGTGCGGGGTCTGGCCCGGCCGCCGCGAACGGCCACACTTGCGCAGGTCCAGCGCGAAGAAGTCGTATCCCCGCCCGTGGAAGTGCTCGGCGATGTGGGTCTGGAAGAAGTAGTCGGTGAATCCGTGCAGGTAGAGCACCGCGCGGCGGCGGGGTGTCGCCCCGTCGGGCCGGTATCGGACGAGGGTCGCGACCACCTCGCCCTCCCCGTCGGGATCCGTGCCGAGCGGCAAGGTCGTCTGTTCGTAGCCCTCGCCAAGGAGGTCCCGCACCCAGGTGGTCACAGATCACAATCGTAGTGGGCGTTAATGTGAACTCGGGGGAGCACAATTGAGGCGAGGTCAACCCCGCTCATACGCGCGGGTAACCTACTCCGCGTGCAGTCGGCGTGACTGCCGCTGCCAATGGACAAGGAAGTCGATTTTCCAGTGTCAGACAACACCGCGGTACACAAGACCGATGTAGTTCTCGTGGGTGCGGGCATCATGAGTGCCACGCTCGGTGCCCTGCTCCGGCAGCTGCAGCCGGACTGGTCGATCAGCGTGTTCGAGCGTCTCGACGCCGCCGCCGCCGAGAGCAGCGACCCCTGGAACAACGCAGGCACCGGACACTCGGCGCTGTGTGAGCTCAACTACACGCCTGCGACCAAGGACGGCTCGGTGGACATCACCAAGGCCGTCAACGTCAACGAGCAGTTCCAGGTGTCGCGGCAGTTCTGGGCCTACGCGATCGAGAACGGCATCCTCACCGAGCCGAAGGAATTCGTCAACCCGATCCCGCACGTGAGCTTCGTGCACGGGGCGGAGAACGTGAAGTACCTGCGGGCCCGCTACGACGCCCTCGCCGGCCACCCGCTGTTCGCGGGGATGGAATACACCGAGCGCCCCGACGAGTTCGCCAAGCGCCTGCCGCTGATGGCCACCGGTCGTGACTTCTCCGATCCGGTCGCGTTGAACTGGACCGACGGCGGCACCGACGTCGACTTCGGCGCCCTGACCAAGCAGCTGCTGGGCAACATCGGCGCCACCGGCGGCACCGTCCACTTCGGCCACGACGTCCGCAACATCACCAAGCAGTCCGACGGCAGCTGGACCCTGAAGGTCGTCAACCAGCGCACCGGCGACAAGAAGACCGTGAACGCGAAGTTCGTCTTCGTCGGCGCGGGCGGCGGTGCGCTGCACCTGCTGCAGAAGTCGGGCATCGCCGAGGCCAAGGGCTTCGGTGGCTTCCCGGTCTCCGGCGAGTTCCTGCGCTGCACCAACCCGGATCTGATCGAGCAGCACAACGCCAAGGTCTACGGCAAGGCCGCGGTCGGCGCGCCCCCGATGTCGGTGCCGCACCTCGACACCCGCGTCATCGGCGGCAAGAAGGGCCTGCTGTTCGGCCCGTACGCCGGCTGGTCGCCGAAGTTCCTCAAGAACGGCAAGGTCACCGACCTGCCCGGATCCATCAAGCCGAACAACCTGATGTCGATGCTCGGTGTCGGCGTCACCGAACTCGGCCTGACGAAGTACCTCATCGGTGAGCTCCTGCAGTCGGCCGACGACCGGATCGAGACGCTGCGCGAGTTCGTGCCGCGCGCGACCGGCGGCGACTGGGAACTGATCACCGCGGGTCAGCGGGTGCAGGTGATCCGCAAGAAGGGCGGCGGGGGCGTGCTCGAGTTCGGCACCGCCGTCATCAACGCCGCGGACGGCACCATCGCGGGTCTGCTCGGCGCCTCGCCCGGCGCGTCCACCGCGGTCCCCGCGATGCTCGACGTCCTGCAGCGGTGCTTCGGGGACCGGTGGAGCGCATGGGAGCCGCAGCTCAAGCAGATGGTCCCGTCGCTGGGTCTGAAGCTGTCCGACAACGAGTCGCTGTTCCGTGAGGTGTGGGACTGGAGCAACCGGGCGCTCGAGCTCGAGGCCCCCGTCGAGGTCCCGGCCGCCGCATCCGCCTGATCCGTCCACCCGTTCACCGGCCGTCACCTGCCCAGGTGGCGGCCGGTGTCGTTGCACCGGATAGAGTTCGCGGCGAACATCATGTTTCCCGTCGCGGGGAAGTCCTGTGGAAGTCAGGCGCGGTCCCGCCACTGTGACGGACACCGAGCCACGATCGGTTCCGAAGTCAGATTGCCGCGGCGGCGGAACTTTTCGTCCGACCCCCGGCGCGGAGACCGGGGAGTGAGGAGAGTGGCGCCGTGACGCAACAGGATTCGGCAGACCCCGGTTTTCCGTTCAGTGCCATCGTCGGGCAGGACCAGCTGCGGCTGGCGCTGACCCTGTGCGCCGTGCATCCCGGCATCGGCGGAGTGCTGGTGCGCGGCGAGAAGGGCACCGCGAAGTCGACGGTGGTCCGCGCGCTCGCCGCGCTGCTGCCCCCGACGGCGGGCGGCGACCCGGCCCGCCTGGTGGAACTGCCGGTCGGCGCCACCGAGGACCGGGTGATCGGCTCCCTCGACCTGGAGAAGGTGCTCCGGGACGGCGAGCGTGCCTTCCAACCCGGCCTGCTGGCCGCCGCCCACGACGGTGTGCTCTACGTCGACGAGGTGAACCTGCTGCACGACCACCTCGTCGACGTGCTGCTCGACGCCGCAGCCATGGGCCGCGTCCACGTCGAACGCGACGGTGTCTCGCACTCCCATCCCGCCAAGTTCGTCCTCGTCGGAACAATGAACCCGGAGGAGGGCGAGCTGCGTCCGCAGCTGCTCGACCGGTTCGGCCTCGCCGTCGACGTCGCCGCGTCCCGAGACGTCGACGTCCGCATGCAGGTGATCCGCCGCCGCCTCGACTTCGAGGCCGACCCCACCGGATTCGCGGCCGGCTACGCGGGCGCCGACGCCGACACCGCCGCCAGGATCGCCGCCGCGCGGGCCGCGCTGCCCGCGGTCGGCCTGCCCGACACCGAGCTGCGCCGGATCGCCGCGCTGTGCGCCTCCTTCGACGTGGATGGAATGCGCGCCGACCTGGTCCTGGCCCGCACCGCGACCGCGCACGCGGCATGGCGCGGTGCGACCGAGGTCGCCGAGCCGGACGTGCGGGTCGCGGCCGAGCTGACCCTGCCGCACCGCCGCCGCCGCGACCCGTTCGACGAACCGGGCCTGGACCAGCAGCAGCTGGACGAGGCGATGCGGGACGCCGACGAGCAGGCCCGCAGTCACTCCGAGCCCGAGCCCGAGCATGACCCCGAGCCCGACCCCGAGCCGGACGGTCCCGGTGGCGGCGCCCCCGCCCCGGACGCCGGTGGCCCCGCACCCGACGCCCCCGCCCCGGATGGTGCGGCGCAGGCCGAGGAACCAGAATCGACCGGCCCCGGCGCGCCGCCGGAACGCCCGGTCGGCGCGCCGACCGGCCAGTTCCGCACCCGGCTGCTGACCGTCCCCGGCGTCGGCGAGGGCGCGCCGGGCAGGCGGTCCCGGTCCCGGTCCGTACGCGGGCGGACCGTGCGCGCGACCACCGACCCCGGTCGCGGCCTGCACCTGGTCGCCACCCTGTTCGCCGCCGCCGAGCACCAGTCCACGCGTGGGCGCACCGACGGCCGGATGCTGTTGGCGCCCGGAGACATTCGGGGCGCGTTGAGGGAGGGGCGCGAGGGCAACCTGATCGTGTTCGTCGTCGACGCGTCCGGGTCGATGGCGGCCAGGGACCGGTTGTCCGCCGTCACCGGTGCCGTGGTGTCGCTGCTCCGCGACGCCTACCAGCGGAGGGACAAGGTCGCGGTCGTCACGGTCCGCGGCGCGTCCGCCGAGGTGGCGCTGCCGCCGACCTCCTCCGTGGACATCGCGGTCCGCAGGCTGGCGTCGCTGCGCACCGGTGGGAGAACCCCACTCGCGCAAGGGTTCCTCACGGCCCGCGAGGTGGTGCTGCGGGAACGGCTGCGGGATCCGCACCGGCGTGCGATGGTCGTCGCCCTCACCGACGGCCGCGCCACCGGCGGCACCGACCCGGTGCACCGGGCGAAGGTCGCGGCGGGTCTGCTCGCCGACACGGCCGCCGCCGCCGTCGTCGTCGACTGCGAGACCGGGATGGTCCGGCTGGGGTTGGCCGCGGAACTCGCGACCGCGCTGCGGGGGGCCTGCGTCCGGCTCTCCGAACTGTCCGCGGAGCAGGTCGCCGGCGTCGTCCGCGCGGCCGCCTGACCGACCGTCCCCTGCCCAACCCCCAACCCGACGAGGAGAATTCGCATGCCCAAGGGTGTCCCCGACAACGTTCCCGACGACGGGCTGACCACCAGGCAGCGTCGCAACGCCCCCGTCCTGGCCGTGCACACCGGGCCCGGTAAGGGCAAGTCCACCGCCGCGTTCGGGATGGCGCTGCGCGCCTGGAACCAGGGCTTCGACATCGGGGTCTTCCAGTTCGTCAAGTCCGCCAAGTGGAAGGTCGGGGAGGAGGCCGCGTTCCGGGCGCTCGGCGACCTGCACGAGTCCACCGGGGCAGGCGGCCGGGTGTCCTGGCACAAGATGGGCGACGGCTGGTCGTGGACCAGGAAGAAGGGCGACGACGAGGACCACGCCCGGGTCGCGCTCGACGGCTGGCGGGAGGTGGCCCGGCGGATCGAACGCGAGGAACACCGGTTCTACGTCCTCGACGAGTTCACCTACCCGCTCAAGTGGGGTTGGGTCGACGTCGACGAGGTCGTCGACGTCCTGGTGCGCCGTCCCGGCCAGCAGCACGTGGTGATCACCGGCCGGGACGCCCCGCAGGCGCTGCTCGACGCCGCCGACCTGGTCACCGAGATGACGAAGGTCAAGCACCCGATGGACGCGGGCCGCAAGGGGCAACGGGGCATCGAGTGGTAGATCGCGCCGTCCCGGCGGTGGTGATCGCCGCACCCGCATCGGGCAGCGGAAAGACCACCGTCGCAACGGGACTCATCGGTGCGCTGCGCGCTGCGGGGGACCGGGTCGCCCCGTTTAAGGTGGGCCCGGACTACATCGACCCCGGCTATCACGGCCTCGCGGCGGGCCGGGTCGGGCGCAACCTGGATCCGGTGCTGGTCGGTGCGGACCGGATCGGCCCGCTGTACCGGCACGGCAGCGCGGGTTGCGACATCGCCGTCGTCGAGGGCGTGATGGGGCTGTTCGACGGCAAGATCGCGGACCCCGCGCCGGACGGGGCGGCCGAGGGCTCCACCGCGCAGGTGGCGGGGCTGCTCGGCGCGCCCGTGGTGCTCGTCGTCGACGCCCGCGGCCACAGTCAGTCCCTCGCCGCGGTGCTGCACGGCTTCGCGACCTTCGACCGGAACGTCCGGATCGGCGGGGTGATCCTGAACCGGGTCGGCAGCGCCCGGCACGAGCAGGTGCTGCGCCAGGCCTGCGAGCGGGTCGGGATCCCGGTCCTCGGTGTGGTGCCGCGCCTGGCCGAGCTGGCGGTGCCGTCCCGGCACCTGGGTCTGGTGACCGCCGTCGAGCACGGCGGCGCCGCCACCGCCGCGGTGGGCGCGATGACCGACCTGATCGCCAGGCACGTCGACCTGGACGCGGTGCGGGCACTGGCATCGTCGACGGTGACTGCGCTGGCGTGGGACCCGGTCGTCGCGGTCGGCCCTGCGGTCGCGGGTGCCCCGGTCGTCGCGGTCGCTGGCGGTGCGGCCTTCACGTTCGGGTACGCCGAGCACCGGGAACTGCTCGAGGCGGCAGGAGCGCGGGTGCAGCTGTTCGACCCGGCCACCGACGACCTCCCCGACGGTGCCGCCGCGCTGGTGCTGCCCGGCGGGTTTCCGGAGGAGCACGCGGCGGCGTTGGCCGCGAACACCGCGTTGCTGACCTCGGTGCGGGAGCGGGCGCGCCGCGGCATGCCGATCCACGCCGAATGCGCCGGACTGCTGTACCTGACCCGCGCCCTCGACGGGCATCCGATGTGTCGGGTGATCGATGTCGACGCCACCTTCGGTTCGACGCTCACCCTCGGTTACCGGGAGGCGGTGGCGCTCGCCCCGTCCGTGCTGTTCGCGGCCGGGGAACGGGTGGTCGGCCACGAGTTCCACCGGACCGCGCTCGCCGCGCAGTCCGCCGACGGCTGGGCGCCCGCGTGGGGCTGGCACGCGAGCGGGGCCGCGTCCCGGGAGGGCTTCGTTGGCGGGGGAGTGCACGCGTCCTACCTGCACACGCATCCGGCCGGGAACCCGGACGCGATCCGTCGATTCGTCCATGCGGCAAGCGAGTTCGGTGCCCGACATGGTTGACCTGGTGGTCGGCGTCGGACTTCGGTCCGGGGTGCGGCCCGACGCGGTGCTGGAGGCGATCGTCTCGATCGTCGACGACCGGACCGCACTGCGGGCGGTGGCGACGCTCGACCGGAAGGCCGCCGACCCGTCCGTGGTGACGGCCGCCGCCGAACTGGGTGTCCCGGTGCTCGGGTTCACGGCGGCCGAACTGTCCGCGGTGACCGTGCCGAGCCCGTCGGCGCGGGTCGCCGCGGCGGTCGGGACGGCGAGTGTCGCGGAGGCCGCCGCGATCCTCGGGTCGGGCGGCGGGGACCTGCTGGTGCGCAAGCGTGCCCGCGATGGCGTCATCGTCGCGCTCGCCCGTACTGTTTGGTGACCGGACGCAACCGTGCGTGATTTTTAAACCCAAAGGGGGTAAAATAAAGCACCGGGGCGGAGCGCCAGTAGGAGAAATGTAGTTGGAGCAGACGAGTGGAAC
>NZ_JBHXNB010000006.1:122177-236508 GCF_042720095.1 Rhodococcus sp. NPDC058505 | reverse complement strand
GACATCGGCACCGTGCGTGATTTTCACCCCGATGGGGGTGAAAATCACGCACGGGCGCGGAGCGCCTAGCGGTAGTCGCCGCCGAAGCCGTAGTCGTCGAGCGGGACCGCAGCGCCGGTGGTCTGGCCGAAGCCTTCCGGGCTGTAGTACTGGTCGTCGTACGACGGCACGGCGTACGCCGCGGCGCGCGCCTCCTCGGTCGGCTGCACCTGGATGTTCCGGTACCGGTTGATGCCGGTACCCGCCGGGATCAGCTTGCCGATGATGACGTTCTCCTTGAGACCGATCAGCTTGTCCGAGCGGCAGTTGATCGCCGCATCGGTCAGCACGCGAGTGGTCTCCTGGAAGGACGCCGCCGACAGCCACGAGTCCGTCGCCAGCGACGCCTTCGTGATGCCCATCAGCACCGGGCGACCCGACGCGGGCTCGCCACCCTCGGCGACGACGCGGCGGTTGCTCGCCTCGAACTCGGCCCGCTCGACCAGCGAACCGGGCAGGAACTCCGTCGCACCCGAGTCGATGATCGTGACGCGGCGCAGCATCTGGCGCACGATCACCTCGATGTGCTTGTCGTGGATCGACACACCCTGGCTCCGGTACACCTCCTGAACCTCGTTGACCAGGTGGATCTGCACCTGGCGCGGGCCCATCACGCGCAGCACCTCGTGCGGGTCGGCAGCACCCTCCATCAGCTGCTGGCCGACCTCGACGTGGTCACCGTCCGCCAGCAGGCGCTCGGAACCGTCGTCGTGCTTGAAGACGCGCAGCCGCTGACGCTTGGACAGCTTGTCGTAGACAACCTCTTCGCCACCGTCGTCCGGGACGATGGTGATCTTGTAGAAGCGGTCGCCGTCCTCGAGCTGCACCCGGCCGGTGACGTCGGCGATCGGGGCCTTGCCCTTCGGGACGCGGGCCTCGAACAGCTCCTGGACACGCGGCAGACCACCGGTGATGTCGGCCGCGCCTGCCGCACCACCCTGGTGGAAGGTACGCATCGTCAGCTGGGTACCGGGCTCGCCGATCGACTGGGCGGCGACGATGCCGACGGCCTCGCCGATGTCGACCAGCTTGCCGGTCGCCATCGAACGGCCGTAGCAGGTCGCGCAGACGCCGGTGCCGGTGGTGCAGGTGAGCACGGAGCGCACCTTCACCTCGGTGACGCCGGCGGCGAGCAGCGCGTCGATCGCCGGGTCGCCCAGGTCGTGACCGCGCTCGACGATCACGTTGCCGTTCTCGTCGACCGCGTCCGCGGCCAGGGTGCGGGCGTACGTCGAGGTCTCGACGTGCGCATCGCGGATGACCGAGCCGTCCGGCTGCTTCTCCGAGATCGTGGTGACGATGCCGCGCTCGGTGCCACAGTCGACCTCGCGGACGATGACGTCCTGCGAGACGTCCACCAGACGACGGGTCAGGTAGCCCGAGTCGGCGGTGCGCAGCGCGGTGTCGGCCAGACCCTTACGGGCACCGTGCGTGTTGATGAAGTACTCGAGCACGGTCAGGCCCTCCTTGAAGGAGGACTTGATCGGACGCGGGATGAACTCACCCTTCGGGTTCGTCACCAGACCCTTCATGCCCGCCAGCGAGCGGACCTGCGTCATGTTGCCCGCCGCGCCGGACTTCACGATCATCGGGATCGGGTTGTTGTCCGGGAAGTGGGCCTCCATCGCCTTGCCGACCTCGTCGGTGGCCTCGGACCAGATCTTGACGAGAGCACTGTTGCGCTCGGCGTGGTTGAGCGCGCCGCGCTGGTACTTCTTCTCGATCTGATCGGCCTGCGCCTCGAAGGACTCCATGATCTGAGCCTTCTCCGGCGGCACCAGCACGTCCGAGATGGACACGGTGACACCCGAGCGGGTCGCCCAGTAGAAGCCGGTGTCCTTCATCTTGTCGACGGTCTGCGCGACGACAATCATCGGGTACCGCTCGGCGAGATCGTTGATGATCGTCGCCTGACGCTTCTTCGGCATCTGCTCGTTGACGAACGGGTAGTCCGCGGGCAGCAGCTCGTTGAACAGGACGCGGCCGAGGGTGGTCTCCGCGACCCAGCCCTGACCGTAGTCCCAGCCGTCCGGGAACAGCTCGTCCTCGATGTCGGCGGACGGACGCTGCGTCGTCAGCCGCACCTTGATCCGCGACTGCACCGACAGCGCGCCACGGTCGACGGCCATCTGGGCCTCGGCGGGCGACGAGTAGACACCCTGCTCCGGCGCGTCGGCGGTGGCCGCGGCCAGCTCGCCGATCGCACCGTCGTCCATCCGGGTCAGGTGGAACAGGCCGGTGACCATGTCCAGACGCGGCATGGCGAGCGGCCGACCCGACGCGGGCGAGAGGATGTTGTTCGAGGACAGCATCAGGATGCGGGCCTCGGCCTGCGCCTCGGCGGACAGCGGCAGATGGACGGCCATCTGGTCACCGTCGAAGTCGGCGTTGAACGCCTCACACACCAGCGGGTGCAGCTGGATGGCCTTGCCCTCGACGAGCTGCGGCTCGAACGCCTGGATACCAAGGCGGTGCAGCGTGGGTGCACGGTTCAGCAGCACCGGGTGCTCGGCGATGACCTCTTCGAGGACATCCCACACCTGGGCGCGCTGCCGCTCCACCATGCGCTTCGCCGACTTGATGTTCTGCGCGTGGTTCAGGTCGACCAGACGCTTCATCACGAACGGCTTGAACAGCTCGAGCGCCATCAGCTTCGGCAGGCCGCACTGGTGCAGCTTGAGCTGCGGGCCGACGACGATGACCGAACGGCCCGAGTAGTCGACGCGCTTACCGAGCAGGTTCTGCCGGAAACGACCCTGCTTGCCCTTGAGCAGATCGGACAGCGACTTGAGCGGACGGTTGCCCGGGCCCGTGACGGGCCTGCCGCGACGACCGTTGTCGAACAGGGCGTCCACCGACTCCTGCAGCATCCGCTTCTCGTTGTTCACGATGATCTCGGGGGCGCCGAGATCGATCAGACGCTTGAGGCGGTTGTTGCGGTTGATCACGCGGCGGTACAGGTCGTTCAGGTCGGAGGTCGCGAAGCGGCCACCGTCGAGCTGCACCATCGGGCGCAGCTCCGGCGGGATCACCGGAACGGCGTCGAGGACCATGCCCATCGGCGAGTTGCCGGACTGCTGGAACGCCGCGACGACCTTGAGCCGCTTGAGCGCACGGAGCTTCTTCTGGCCCTTGCCGCTGCGGATGGTCTCGCGGAGGTTCTCGGCCTCGGCATCGATGTCGAAGTTCTTCATCAGGATCTGGATGGACTCCGCGCCCATCGCGCCGGTGAAGTACTCGCCGTAGCGGTCGACGAGCTCGCGGTAGATGCTCTCGTCGATGATCAGCTGCTTGACGGCCAGCTTCGTGAAGGTGGTCCAGATCTCCTCGAGCCGGTCCAGCTCGCGCTGGGCACGGTCGCGGAGCTGACGCATCTCCCGCTCGCCGCCGTCCTTGACCTTGCGGCGGACGTCGGACTTGGCGCCCTCGGCCTCGAGCTCGGCGATGTCCGCCTCGAGCTTCTGCGCGCGGGCCTCCAGGTCGGCATCGCGTTGGTCGGCGATGGTCTTCTTCTCGACCTCCATCTCCGCCTCGAGCGTGGACAGCTCGTTGTGACGCAGCTCGTCGTCGACGCCGACGATCACGTACGCGGCGAAGTAGATGATCTTCTCGAGATCCTTCGGCGCCAGGTCCAGCAGGTAGCCGAGCCGGCTCGGCACGCCCTTGAAGTACCAGATGTGGGTGACCGGGGCGGCGAGCTCGATGTGGCCCATCCGCTCACGACGCACCTTCGCCCGGGTCACCTCGACGCCGCAGCGCTCACAGATGATGCCCTTGAAGCGGACCCGCTTGTACTTGCCGCAGTAGCACTCCCAGTCCCGGGTGGGGCCGAAGATCTTCTCGCAGAAGAGGCCGTCCTTCTCGGGCTTGAGCGTGCGGTAGTTGATGGTCTCCGGCTTCTTGACCTCGCCGTAGGACCACTGCCGGATGTCCTCCGCGGTGGCGAGACCGATGCGGAGCTCATCGAAGAAGTTGACGTCGAGCACGTAACTTCCTTTCCCCTGTTCGGGTTGAAATTGCTGCTAGTTCGCTATTGCTGCCGGGCCCCGGTGCGGGCGCAGCACGCTGACTGTGTGTGTCCTGCGTCGCTGCGCTCGCACCGGGTCGGCTCCTAGTTGGCGAGGTCGTCGACCGTCGCAGCCTCGTTCCGGGACAGGTTGATGCCCAGGTTCGCTGCCGCCCGCTCGAGGTCCTCGTCGTCGCCGTCCCGCATCTCGATCGCGGCGCCGTCGCTGGAGAGCACCTCCACGTTCAGGCAGAGCGACTGGAGCTCCTTGAGGAGGACCTTGAACGACTCGGGGATGCCCGGCTCGGGGATGTTCTCGCCCTTGACGATGGCCTCGTACACCTTCACGCGGCCGACCACGTCGTCCGACTTGATGGTCAGCAGCTCCTGCAGCGTGTACGCCGCACCGTAGGCCTGCATCGCCCAGCACTCCATCTCACCGAAGCGCTGGCCACCGAACTGGGCCTTACCGCCGAGCGGCTGCTGGGTGATCATCGAGTACGGACCGGTCGACCGCGCGTGGATCTTGTCGTCGACCAGGTGGTGCAGCTTGATGATGTACATGTAACCGACCGACACCGGGTACGGGAACGGCTCGCCGGAGCGGCCGTCGAACAGGGTGGCCTTGCCGTCGGGCCCGACCATCTGCTCGCCGTCACGGTTCGGCAGCGTCGCGCCGAGCAGGCCGGTGAGCTCGTCTTCCTTGGCACCGTCGAACACCGGGGTGGCGATGTTCGAGTCGGCGGGAGCCGAGAGCATCTCCTCGGGCAGGCTCTGCGCCCAGTCCGGGCGGGTGCCGTCGCCGGCGACCTGCACGTTCCAGCCGGTCTTGCCGATCCAGCCGAGGTGGGTTTCGAGGACCTGACCGATGTTCATACGACGCGGGACGCCGTGGGTGTTCAGGATGATGTCGACCGGGGTGCCGTCGGGCAGGAACGGCATGTCCTCCTGCGGGAGGATCTTGCCGATGACGCCCTTGTTGCCGTGCCGGCCGGCGAGCTTGTCGCCGTCCTGGATCTTGCGCTTCTGCGCCACGTACACCCGGACCAGCTCGTTGACACCGGGGGGCAGGTCGTCGTCGTCCTCGCGCGAGAACACGCGGACGCCGATCACCTTGCCGGTCTCACCGTGCGGCACCTTCAGGGAGGTGTCGCGCACCTCGCGGGCCTTCTCCCCGAAGATCGCGCGCAGCAGGCGCTCCTCCGGCGTCAGCTCGGTCTCGCCCTTCGGGGTGACCTTGCCGACCAGGATGTCGCCGTCCCGGACCTCGGCGCCGATCCGCACGATGCCGCGCTCGTCGAGGTCCGCGAGGACCTCGTCGGAGACGTTCGGGATGTCCCGGGTGATCTCCTCGGCACCGAGCTTGGTGTCGCGGGCATCGATCTCGTGCTCCTCGATGTGGATCGAGGTGAGCACGTCCTCCTCAACGAGGCGCTGCGACAGGATGATCGCGTCCTCGTAGTTGTGGCCCTCCCACGGCATGATCGCCACGAGCAGGTTCTTGCCGAGCGCCATCTCACCGTTCTCGGTGCAGGGACCGTCGGCGAGGACCTGGCCGGACTCGACCCGCTGCCCCTCGTCCACGATCGGACGCTGGTTGGAGCAGGTGCCCTGGTTGGAGCGGGCGAACTTGTTGAGGCGGTAGGTCTTGCGGCTGCCGTCGTCGGCCATCACCGTGACGTAGTCCGCGGACACCTCCTCGATGACACCGCTCTTCTCGGTGACGATGACGTCACCGGCGTCGACCGCGGCGCGCAGCTCCATGCCGGTGCCGACCAGCGGCGACTCGGAACGGACCAGCGGCACGGCCTGACGCTGCATGTTCGCACCCATCAGGGCGCGGTTGGCGTCGTCGTGCTCGAGGAACGGGATCATCGCGGTGGCGACGGAGACCATCTGCCGCGGCGAGACGTCCATGTAGTCGACGTCGGTCGACGCGACGAACTCGACCTCGCCGCCCTTCTTGCGGACGAGCACGCGGTCCTCGACGAACCGGCCGGACGTGTCGACGGGCGAGTTGGCCTGCGCGACGACGTGGCGGTCCTCCTCGTCGGCGGTCAGGTAGTCGACCTGGTCGGTGATGACACCGTCCTCGACCTTGCGGTACGGGGTCTCGATGAAGCCGAACGGGTTCACCCGCGCGTACACCGACAGCGAGCCGATCAGGCCGATGTTCGGACCCTCGGGGGTCTCGATCGGGCACATGCGGCCGTAGTGCGAGTGGTGGACGTCGCGGACCTCGAGGCCAGCGCGCTCACGGGACAGACCGCCGGGGCCGAGCGCCGAAAGGCGACGCTTGTGGGTCAGACCCGAGAGCGGGTTGTTCTGGTCCATGAACTGCGACAGCTGGGAGGTTCCGAAGAACTCCTTGATCGCGGCGACAACGGGCCGGATGTTGATCAGGGTCTGCGGCGTGATCGCCTCGACGTCCTGGGTCGTCATCCGCTCACGGACGACGCGCTCCATGCGGGACAGGCCGACCCGGATCTGGTTCTGGATCAGCTCGCCGACCGTGCGCAGGCGACGGTTGCCGAAGTGGTCGATGTCGTCGACCTCGACGGGCACCTCCACACCCCCCGGCACGGTCATCGACTGGTCACCGGCGTGCAGGCGCACCAGGTACTCGATCGTCGCGACGATGTCTTCCTCGGTGAGGGTCGACGCGGTGATCGGCTGGCCGGTGTTCACGCCCAGCTTCTTGTTGATCTTGTAGCGACCCACGCGCGCCAGGTCGTAGCGCTTCTCCTTGAAGAACAGGTTCTCCAGCAGGGTCTGCGCGGACTCCTTGGTCGGCGGCTCACCCGGACGCAGCTTGCGGTAGATGTCGAGGAGCGCCTCGTCGGTGCCCGCGGTGTTGTCCTTCTCCAGCGTGGACATCATGATCTCGGAGAAACCGAACCGCTCGGTGATCTGCTCAGTGGTCCAGCCGAGGGCCTTGAGCAGAACGGTGACCGGCTGACGACGCTTGCGGTCGATGCGGACGCCGACGGTGTCGCGCTTGTCCACGTCGAACTCGAGCCAGGCACCGCGACCCGGGATCACCTTGACGCTGTGCAGCGTCTTCTCGGTGGCCTTGTCGATCGACTCGTCGAAGTACACGCCGGGCGAGCGGACGAGCTGCGAGACGACGACACGCTCGGTGCCGTTGATGATGAAGGTGCCCTTGTCGGTCATCATCGGGAAGTCACCCATGAAGACCGTCTGGCTCTTGATCTCGCCGGTGTTGTTGTTGATGAACTCGGCAGTGACGAACAGCGGTGCCGCGTACGTCATGTCCTTGTCCTTGCACTCCTCGACGGAGGCCTTGACCTCGTCGAAGCGCGGATCGGAGAAGGACAGGGACATCGAGCCCGAGAAGTCCTCAATCGGGGACAGTTCGGCGAGGATGTCCTCCAGGCCGCCGGTGGCACCCTCGTCGCCGCGGGCCTTGGCCCGCTCGCGGGATGCCGGCGAGCCGATCAACCACTCGAAGGAATCGGTCTGAAGATCAAGTAGACCCGGAACTTCGAGGGGTTCGCGAATCTTCGCGAACGACACCCTCTTCGGGGCTCCGGGGATTCCGGCCTTGGTCTGGCTAGAGACTGCCAAGATGCGTCCTTCCAGCACCTCACGCGGGCCGCTCGCTGGAGTGCGACCGCCGCTGTATCTGCTTCTTCTGTGGGGCGAATTCGCTGGTCACGACCCGAACGAAACTCGTCAACACAACGCAGGAAGCGGAAACTTCGATGCGGCACGGTCGAGAGGTAGGACAGGAGGCAGCCAGCGCAACGTCCAAAGGTACCGGAATTCGGCAGATAACACAACCTGGGCAGCGTCGAGCGCCCGACTCTGTCAAATCGGCACCCGGTCGCAACCGGGCCCCAAGCGTGCGGGGAGGTGCGGTCGTGCGAGGCGTGGTCGAAATGCGTGTCCCGCGGCGATCGCGTTCGATACCGGCGGCCGGACACCTGCCTGCTCGATACCTGTGCGTGCTCGCGCCCGATGCCTCCATTTGCGCCGGCGCGTGATCACCCGGACTCGCGATTCCTCGCAGTCTCGACCAATAGAGTGACGCCTCCCGGGCCTTCCGTCAAGAGCGACTCCGACTTTCGGCTCAGCGGTCGCGAATGTCGGACAGCAGCCAGGTGCCGTCGACCCTCGCCATCGTCACCGACAGCGGCCCCTCCGCGCTGCCCTGCTCAACGCCGTCGTTGCTCGCGCTTACGTTCATGCTCGCCACCAACTCCGCGCGATCGTCGTCGAGCAGCTTCACCCCGATGTCGGTGACCTGCGCATTCGTTGCCGTCTTCGTCTGGATCACCGCGTCTCGGGTGACCTGAGCGGTCTCGTCGAACTGGGTGCGCATGTCGTCGGTGAGGACGGCTCGCGCGTTGTCGAAGTCCTGATCGACGGTGTCGAACTTGTAGGTGTACAGGGTCTGGATGGCGTCCCGTGCCGCCGCGGACACCCGGGTGGTTTCCGCCGTGTCCACCCACGCCCGGTTCGCCAGGGTGGCCCCGGGCCGGAACGCGGCGACGGCGGCGAACGCCGCGAGGGCCACCGCGACGATCCCGATCACCGCGACCGATCGCCACCCCGCCCGTTCCGCCGCCGAGACCGGTGCGGTGACCGCGACCCCGGTCGCGTCGTCGCGGCTACGCGGGCGCAGGGCACTGGTCCGGTTGACCGGTCGACCGGGGGTCGGCTCGGTCGCGTCGCCGTCCGCGGTCTCGCGGGCAGGCGCGGTCGATGCGGCGTCGGCCTCCGCGTCCGCGGGTGCGCCGGACACGGCCCCGGTGGGTCCGAGTTCGACGGGCGCGGGCTCGACGGGCGCGGGCTCAACGGCGTCGTGCTCGACGGGCGCGGGCGGCTCCCCTACCGCACGGTCGACGGCCTTCCGGTCGTCGACCGGTACATCCGAGGTCGGATCCTTGGCGCGTCCGGGCGCCTGCCTGCCTGCGATCTTGGGCACGCGACCCTTCAGCTGTGGGGCGCTGGGGGTGCGGCGGGTGGGAGGCACTGGTCGATTCTCCTTGGAACGCTGGCGGACTCGGGGCGACCCGACACCGGTGGCGGGCGGGCGCGATGGTGCGGACCTACTGTCCGCCGGTGCTCTGGTCGGGCGCCGGGGCGGGCACCTCCGGCGCAGGCACGTCCGGCACCGGGGCTGGCGGCGCCGCGCCTGCGTCCATCGCGAGCGGAGCTCCGACGTTCTCGACACGGGACGCCTTCCACTCCCCGTCCGTCTCGGTCAGCCCGATGCGCATCGTCACCTTGACCTTCCTCGGCGGCTGGTCCGGCCACGTGGTGGTCGTGGACAGGATCACCAGCGACGTCGCGGTGCCCTCGTCCCGCGCGAAGTCGGTGAGGGCGGCGTCAATGATCTGCGCCTCGCTCTTCGCACCGGTCTGCCGGACCTGCTCGGTCATCTGGTCCCGCGTCTCGTTCAGCGAGTTGACCATCTCGTCGCCGGTGATCGACGACTCCATGTTCGCGAACGTTTGGTCCAGGTTCGCCGAATCCACGGTGTTGAGGTTGATCGCCGCCTGGCGGGCGCCGGTCAGCGCGTCGTCACGCGCGGCCGCCACCTGCTTGTCGACGACCAGGGCGCGGACCCAGCCGTAGCCGAACCAGGCGGCGGCCGCCAACGCCGCGACGGCGAGGACGCTCACCACGACGAGGGCGGGCTTGAGCAGTGTCGTGCTACGCATCACATCTTCACCCTACTTGAAAGTAACTTCCGCTCGTCGCCGCCGACGTCCGCGCCTGCCACGCCCCGCCTACCGCGGCGTGATTCCCATCAGCGTCGCGAGCTGCGTCGCGATCGGATTGAGGTTCAGTGCGTCCGGAGCCACCTTCGGCTTGTTGTCCCACGGCTGCGGGGTGTCCGGATCCGCGTACACGACCCGGTTCGCCGACCGCACCCCCGTCACACTCCCCAACGGGGTGGTGCAGTTCGCCTGCATGTTGAGCGGGAACTCGTCCCGGGTCGGATCGAAGTCCGGGTTCTCCCGCTTCATCCGGTCGAGAATCTCGTACGTCCCCTCGTAGCCCTGGGTGCAGGGCGGCGGATTGTTCGTCTCCAGCAGCAGACCCTGGTGCAGGGTTCCGTCGCCGGGGGCCGCCGTGCTCGCCCCCGCCGCCAGCGCGGGCAGGAACGTCAACAGGATGTTCAACGCGATCGACCGCGGGCCGAGCGACTCCGACACCAGCGCCAGGTTGTGCAGGTCGCTCGAGAGGGCCGGGCCCGCGGTGTCGATCAGCGATCCCACCTCGGTGCTCGCGTCCGTGCCGGTGCCAATCAGCCTGCGCAGATCCGGATCGCTGTCCCGCAGCTGCGCGGAGATCCGATTCAGGTCCGCGCTGAACTGGCGGATCGAGGACGCCTGCGCCGACTGGGTGTCGAGCACCGTCCGACTGTCGCGGATCAGTGTCAACGTCTGCGGCAGATTCTCGATGCCCGCCTCGGTCAGCGAGTTCAACGAGTCCACCAGGACCTGCATGTCGTCGCCCCGACCGTCGAAGGCCCGACCCAGCTCGGTGACCGTCGTGTTCAGCGAATCCAGCGGAACCGACCGCACCAACGAGTTCACACTCGACAGCACCTGCTCGACGGGGACCGGGATCGACGTGTCCTGCCGGGTGATCGTCGACCCGTCCTGCAGGTACGGCCCGCCCTCGCTGCTCGGCTGCAGATCCACATACTGTTCGCCGATCGCCGACCGGTTCGCCACCACGGCCCGCGCCGTCGCGGGCACCTGCGGGGCGCCGTTGTCGAGCTTCAGGTCCACCTCGACGCCGTCCGCGGTGAGGTGCAGGTCCCCGACCCGCCCAACGGGGACACCCCGATAGGTCACCTCGGCGTTGGTGAAGATGCCCCCCGAATCCGCGAAATCGGCCTTCACCGTGTACTGCCCGAAGCCGAGCAGATTGTCCAGCCGGACGTACTTGGCGCCGACGTACAGCAGACCAACCGCGGCGACCAGGATGAACGCGACCAACTGGACGCGCACCAGCTTCGACCTCATCGGCCACCCACCCCCAGCTTCTCGAGAATTCCGCTGAGCGGGTTCGGCGGGGCCGCCGCATCACCGGACACCGGTTCGGTGCCGGGCGCGGGCGGCTGCCCCGGCGCAGGCTGCGGCGCAGGCACGATCGGCGGCAGCGGCAGTAGCGACACCGTCGGCCACCCCGGACGCGGCCCGTTGCCGTTGTAGTACGGATTGGACGGGTCGACGTTCGGCACGTGCCCGTTGATGCCCGGCGGCGGCGGCACGTACACCGGGTCCGGCATCCCGACCCCGAGCGCCTCCAACTGCTGGCCGAGCCGCATGTCGAGGGTCAGGAAGAGGTTCATCGAGTTGCCGTGGATGACCTTCTCCGCGCCATCCGGGAACGGGAACGTCGGAATCAACGGCAACACCGTGACCAGGTCGTCGCCCGAATCCGCGAGGGCCTGCAGGGTCGGGCGCAGCGCCCGCAGATCCGCGATCAGATTGTCCCGCGAGCGAACCAGCACGTCGCTGCCGACCTGCCCGAGCCGATCCAGCTGCCCGAGCATCTGCACGAACTGCGGCCGCTGCTCGTTCAGCACCTGCACCGCGGGCGGGATCTCCGCGAGGATCCTGTCGATCTGGTCGGTCTGCTGCACGACCCGGCCGCTGAGCGTGTCCAGGCCGTCCAGGGCCCGGGTGATGTCGTCCCGCTGACGGTTGAGGCCCTCGATCAGCGTGTTCGCCTGATCCAGCAGGGACCGCACCCGATCCTCACGGCCACCGAGCGCCGCCGACAGTTCGTGGATGATCGGCTGCAGCTGCGCCACCCCGCCGCCGTTGAGCAGCAGCGACAACGCGCCGAGCACCTGCTCGATGTCGGTGGCGTGGCGCGTCCGATCCACCGGGATCGTCGCGCCATCGGACAGCGGTGCCGAGGACGGATCCAGCTCCGGCGCGGTCAGCTCGATGAACTTCTCGCCGAGCAGGCTGGTCTGCTGCACGCTCGCCACCGCGTTCGCGGGAAGGCTCACCGCCGAGTCCATCACCACGCCGACCTCGGCGGTCCAGCCGTCGTCCGGGACGTCGATCGTCTCGACCCGCCCGACCGGGACGCCGTCCACCTTCACCGTCGACTGCGGGACCAGGTCGAGGACGTCGTCGAACTGCACGGTCACGTGCATCGGGTTGTCACCGATGTCCGCGCCACCGGGCAACGGGATGCTGTAGATGCCATCCGATCCACACCCCGACACCACCAGCGCAACCGCGCAGGTGCCCGCACCGATCGCGACCGCGCGCCTCAACGAACGCTCCTGTCCCACCCGCGTCACCGCGCCTCCCCGCCCCACCGCCCACGCGGTGGCCGTTCCCACCCGTTTCACTGCCCACGCGGTGGCCGTTCCCACCCGTTTCACTGCCCACGCGGTGGCCGTTCCCACCCGTTTCACTGCCCACCCCGGGGAATGTTCTGGTCACTCAGACCCGGTGCCTGCGAGTTGCCCAGCCGCGGCGAGATCTGTCCCGGCACCGTCCCCGGCTGGGACGGGCGCTGCAGATTGTCACCGCTGAGAATCCCGAACGGAAGGTTCAGCGTCGGGGTCTTCACACCCGCGGTGACCTGGCCCATGATCGCAGCGCAATTGTCGATCACCGGTCGCATCTGCCTGCTCAGCGCATCGAACTTCGGATCCCCCGGCATCAATTTGCCGAGGTCCATCAGCTTGCAGAGCGTCCCGAACGGGTCCTGGGTCTCCGGCAGATTGACCCGGGAGGCCAGGGTGCCCGATTCCGCGTCGTACGAGTTGACGACGTTGCTGATCGCCAGCGGCAGCGTGGTCAGCGCGTCCACCAGATCCTGCCGATTGTCGGCAAGGGTCTGCGTCACCTGCACCAGCCCCTCGGCGTTGCTGGTGACCAGGTCCTCGTTGTCCCGGATGAACACCGCCACATCACCGAGCGTCACCGACAACTGGTTCAGCGCCGCCCCCAGGTTCTCGCGCTCCCCGTCGAGGAAGCCGGTCAGGTCGGCCAGCTGACCGTTGAACTGCCGGACCTGCTCGTCGTTCGCGGCCAGCGCGCTGACGAACGTCTGCAGGTTCCGGACCGTGTCGAACAGGTCCCCCCGCGAGTAGTTCAGCGTCGCCGCCGCCTTCGACAGCTCGGTGATCGTGGTGCCGAGCGCGGCACCGTTGCCGTCGAGGTTCTCGGCCGCCGTGTCCACCAGCGTCGACAGGGCGCCGTCCTTGTTCGCCCCGTTCGGCCCCAGCGCATCGGACAGCTCCTCGATGCTCGAGTAGAGCTGATCCACCTCGACCGGGGTCGCCGTCCGCTCCCGCGGGATGGTCGCACCGGAGGCCATCACGTCCCCACCCGAGTAGGCGGGCGCGAGCTGGATGTACCGGTCCGCGACCACCGACGGCGTCACCTGCGCGGCCTTCGCGTCCGCCGGGATGTCGACACCCCGATCGACCCGCATCACGACCCGCACCTGGTCGCCGAGCGGGGTGACCTCGTCCACCGACCCGACCTTGACCCCGAGGACCCGCACGTCGGAACCGGTGTAGATGCCGACGGACTTGTCGAAGTAGGCGGTGATCTTCGTCGTCCCGGCCCTGGTGAACAGCCACCAGCCGCCGACGCCGAGCACCAGCGCGACCACCAGCACGCCGACGGTGGTCAGGACCTGCGCGCGGCTGAACTTCGGCATCCGGCCGGACGTCATCCCCGTCATCAGTTACCCCCCAGGGTGCGCACCGGATCCCGGTATCCGGGGATCAGCGGGAGCTGCGGCGGCGTCAGGTTCACCACGACCTGGTCGAACCAGCGACCGTTGCCGACGATGTTCGCGTACAGCCGGGTGAACGGTGCGTACAGCTTGATCGCCCGGTCCAGGTTGTCGTTGTTGTCCTGCAGGATCTGCACGACGCCCCGCAACTGCTCAAGCGCGGGACCGATCTGCGCCTCGTTGTCCCGCACCAGCCCGGTCAGCTGCTGCGACAGTCGCTGCGTCCCCGTCAGCAGTTGCGCGATGGACTGCTGGCGCGCGTTGAGCTCCCCGAGCAGCAGACCGCCGCTGGCGATCAGCTCGGTGAACTCGGCGTTCCGGTCCGCCAACACCGTCGACGTCTTCGCCGTCGCCGCGAACAGCTTCGTCAGCTCGGCGTCGCGGCTCTCGATCGTCCTCGACAGCCGGGCAACCCCGTCGAGCGAGGCCCGGATGTCGGCGGGTGTGCCCTCGAACGCCTCCGACAACGTCCGCATGCTCTCCGCCAGCTGCGGGGTGTCGACCTCGCCGAGGGTCGTCGCGGCGCTGGAGAAGGCGTCGATCACGTCATAGGGCGACGTGGTGCGTTCCAGCGGGATCGGATCGGCCGGCTTCAACGTCGACGACCCGCGCGGGTCGAGCGCCAGATACTTCTGCCCCAGGATCGTCTTGATCTGGATCGACGCGGTGGTCTGGTCGCCGACCCAGGCGTCCTTCACCTTGAAGGCGACGTCGACCTTGTCCCCGGCGAGGGTGACCTCGGTGACCTTGCCGACCTTCACGCCCGCGATCCGCACCTCGTTGTCCGGCTTGAGGCCCGCGGCCTCACTGAACTCCGCGCGATACGTCGCACCGGCGCCGATGATCGGCAGGTCGTCGAGGAAGAACGCCGACATCGTCGCGAGGAGGACGAGCGCGATGCCGAGGGCGCCGGTGGTCGCGGGGCTGCGCCGCTTCGTGCTCACTGGCCCGCCCCGTTCGCCGAGCACCGCGGTGCCGAGTTGGTGTAAATCGGCTGGTTGACGGTGGGCAGGCCGGTGGGCAGGTTCAGGTACTTCGATTCACCGGGGCCCGCGACCACGTCGATGCCGCACAGGTAGAACTGGAACCACGACCCGTAGCTGGCGATCCGGCTCAGCTTCTCCAGCTTCACCGGCAGGTTCGCGAGGATCTTGTTCACCGCCGCATCCTGCTCGTTCAGCGTGCCAGCGAGGGTGTTCAGCGCCGACACCGATCCCTGGATCGACGGCCGGGTCGGCTCGAGCACGTCGGCCGCGGTGTCGGTGAGGGTGGCCAGCGAGGTCACCGCCTCCCCGACGACACCGCGGTCGTTGGCGAGCCCGGTCACCAGCTGCTGGGTGTTCACGATCAGTGAGCTGAGCTCGTCGTCGTGCCTGTTCACCGTCTCCAGCACGCCGTTGAGGTTGTTGATGACGTCCCCGATCACCCGATCCTTGTCGGCGATCGTGTTGGTCAGCGATGCGGTGTTGCGGACCAGTTCCGAGATGGTGCCGCCCTCCCCCTGGAACACCTGGATGATCTGGTACGACAGCTTGTTCACGTCGTCGGCACTGAGCGTCTGGAACAGCGGTCGGAAGCCGTTGAACAGGGTCGTCAGGTTGACCGCAGGCTTGGTGTGGTCGAGGGCGATCGTCTGACCCTCGGTCAGCTTCATGCCCTGCGGGCCCTCGCCCTGCTCGAGCGCGATGTAGCGCTGCCCCACCAGGTTCCGGTATCGGATCACGGCCCGGGACCCGGCGGGCAGCCAGTCCCGGTCGGACAGCGAGAACTCGACCTTCGCCTCACGGTCGTTCACGATCGAGATGTCGTCGACCTGCCCGACCCGGACACCCGCGATCCGCACCTCGTCCCCCTTGTTCAGCGAGGTGACATCGGAGAACACCGCATTGAACCTGGTGCCGCCGCCGCCTCCGCTATTCGCGATCGTGAGCGCCAGCGTCGTGGTCGCGACGATGGTGACGACGGCGAAGATGACGAGCTTGGTCAGCGGGCCCCCGAGCCCCCGCAACTGGGCCTTCATCGGACGCTCACCTCCGTCCCCCTCAGTGCAGGCGCCCCCAGCAACGTGGTCCAGCCCGGCACGTTCTCGGGCAGTGCGCCCGTCCCCTCCCCGTAGATGACGGCGAGGGTGTCCTGCTCGAACGTCGACCCGGTGTAGCGGGCGGGGGTGGTCTGCGCCGCAGGAACCGGCGCGAACTGCGGGCGTTCCGGCGACGGCACGTACGCCGGTCCGGGGTTCCGCGATGGCACCTGGTAGGCGCCGTCGTTGTACGAGCCGCCCGGGTACTGCGGGAACTTGTCGCCCGGCGCGGCCGGGGTGTAGCACTTGGCCCCGCGGTTGTCGAAGAGTCGCGGCTCATCCTGGTTCGGCAGGTAGCGACCCTTCGGGTTGACGAAGACCGTCGCGGCGCGGGCGCCGGGATGATCCTGCAGGCTGCCATCGGGGTTGAGGCCGAGGATCGCGCTTGCGCTGTGCACGATCGGCACGAACTGCGCGAACGTGCACCCGAATGTGGGTGACGCGGCCGCGAGCACCTCGAGGCTGGCGCGCGAGTCCTCGGCGATCGAGATCAGCGTGTCCCGGTTCGCGGTGAGGAAGTCGGCGGTGCTGCCCGCCGCCCCGGTCGCCGCCGACATCAGCGTCCGGATCTGGTTCTGCTGCTGCACCACGGTCGCGCCGGTCGTGCGCAGGTTGTCGAGGGCAACCACCAGGTCCGGCGCCGCGTCCGCGTAGGTCTGAGAGAAGTCGGCGAGGCCCTTGAGACCCTGCTCCAGGTTCGGCAGCTCGGTGTTGACACCGGCGAAGATGGTCTCCAGCCGTTCCAGGCTGAGCCCGATCTCGTTGCCGCGACCGGACAGTGCCTGGTTCAGCGCGCCGAGCGTGTTCGCTAGGTCCTGCGGCGGTACCGCCTGCAGCAGCGGGAGCAACCCGTCGAGCAGTTCGCCGACCTCAATGGCGTTGCCGCTCTTGTCCTGGTGCAGGGTGTCCCCCTCGGTGATCGGGGCCGCGGTGTCGCCGGCAGGCACGATCAGCGAGACGTACCGCTCGCCGAACAGCGTCTTCGGCAGCAGCCGGGCGGTCGTGTTCGACGGGATCAGCGCGGCCTTGTCCGGGTCGATCGCAAGGACGGACGTCACCTCCCCCTCCTCCGTCGACGAGGACCGCACCTCACCGACGATCAGTCCCCGAACCTTCACATCCGCGTGCGAGGGCAGCGAGTTGCCGACCGTGTCGGTCACCAGGTTGACGGTGACGACCTTCGTGAATGTCTTGTTGTACATCCCGATCGTGAACGTCAGGAACAGCGCCAACATCAGGAAGAAGACCAGCCCGAGCAGTCGCCTACGCACCACCGACCCGCCGGCGCTCATCCCGCCACCCGCACCGTCGTGGTGGTGCCCCAGATCGCGAGGCTGAGGAAGAAGTCCAGCACCGCGATCGTGACGATCGCGGTCCGCACGGCGCGCCCCACCGCGACGCCGACGCCCGCCGGACCGCCGGACGCGGTATAGCCGTAGTAGCAGTGGATCATGATCAGCACGAACGCGAAGACCAGCACCTTGCCGAACGACCATAGGACGTCCGCCGGTGGTAGGAACAGGTTGAAGTAGTGGTCGTAGGATCCGCTCGACTGCCCGTTGAACAGGGTGCTGATCAGGCGGGACGCGAAGTACGACGCGAGCAGGCCGACGATGTACAGCGGGATCACCGCGACGAACCCGGCGACCATCCGGGTGGTCACCAGGAACGGCACCGACGGCACCGCCATCACCTCGAGCGCGTCGATCTCCTCGGAGATCCGCATCGCACCCAGCTGCGCGGTGAAGCCGCACCCGACGGTCGCGGAGAGCGCGAGCGCGGCCACGATCGGCGCGATCTCGCGGGTGTTGACGTACGCGGACAGGAAGCCGGTGAGCACGGAGCTGCCGAGCTGATCGAGCGCCGCATACCCCTGCAGTCCGACGACGACGCCGGTGAAGCCGGACATCATCACGATGACGCCGATGGTGCCGCCGATCACGGCGAGCGCCCCGCTGCCGAAGGTGACCTCGGCGAGCAGGCGCAGGACCTCCCTGCCGTAATGCGTGATCGTGCGCGGAATCCACCCGATCGCGCGGGCGTAGAACGACATCTGGTCGCCCGCCCGGTCGAGCATGTTCAGCGGGGCGCGACCGACCCGGCGCGCGGTCAGCAGGACACGGTCACCGCGACCTCGTGCGATGGTCATCGGTCAGGCCCCCTTCGCCGGGACGATCTGCAGGTACACCATGGTCAGGATCAGGTTGGCGAAGAAGAGCAGCAGGAACGTGATGACGACCGTCTGGTTCACCGCCTCGCCGACCCCCTTCGGACCCGGGTTCGGGTGCAGCCCCTTGTACGCCGCGATCACGCCAGCGATGACACCGAAGATCGCGGCCTTCGCCTCGGCGATGTAGAGGTCCGGTAGCTGCGCCAGCGCCGAGAACGACGCCAGGTAGGCGCCCGGCGTGCCACCTTGCAGGATCACGTTGAAGAAGTAGCCGCCCGCGATGCCGACGACCGAGACGAGTCCGTTGAGCAGCACCGCAACGAGGACCATCGCGAGGACCCGAGGCACGACGAGACGCTGGATCGGATTGATCCCGAGCACCTCCATCGCGTCGATCTCCTCGCGGATGGTGCGGGAACCCAGGTCCGCGGTGACCGCCGATCCGGCGGCGCCCGCGATCAGCAGTGCCGTCACGATCGGGCTGCCCTGCTGGATCACGGCCAGCACGCTCGCGGCACCGGTGAACGACTCGGCGCCGAGCTGCTTGATCAGTGACCCCGTCTGCAACGACACCACCGCACCGAACGGAATCGCGACGAGCGCGGTCGGCAGGATGGTGACGCTCGCGATGAACCACGCCTGTTCGATGAACTCACGGAACTGGAACGGTCGGCGGAACAGGTTGCGTACGACGTCGACGAACAGTTGGACGATCAGCCCGGCCTGGGTCAACGCTGCTGAGATCGGGCCAAGCAGCGTGCTCTTCGAACCCCCCACCCGCGGTCTACCCGTGACTCCAGGACGACCCCGCGTTGTCCCCCGTTGCTCCGCCCGGCGCGGATTCGCTGTACACCGGGATCACCTGGGTGGCGGCATCGTCGTCGCCCAGGCTCTCGCGGATGCTGCGCTGCGCCTCCGGCGGCAGGGTGTGCAGGATCGACCGCACCCTGGCCTGCCGACGGCCAACGGCCTGCCGGGTCGGCATGCCGGGGGTCGCCTGCATCTGCGGGACCACCCCGGACACCTCCTGGGAGCCGTCATGGTGCCCGGCCTCCTTCAGCGCCAGCTCGGCCGCCATCTGCGAGTCGTCCTTCTCCTCGGACATGCCGATCGGGCCGATCTTGCTGCCGTTGAGGAACTGCTTGACGACGGGCTCCTCGCTGGTGAGCAGCACCTCGCGGGGACCGAACATGACCAGCTGCTTACGGAACAGCATGCCGAGATTGTCGGGCACGGTCCTGGCCAGGTTGATGTTGTGCGTCACGATCAGGATCGTCGCGTCGATCTGCGCGTTGATGTCGATCAGCAGCTGGCTCAGGTACGTGGTGCGTACCGGGTCGAGGCCGGAGTCCGGCTCGTCGACGAGAATGATCTGCGGATCGAGCACCAGGGCGCGGGCCAGCCCGGCGCGCTTGCGCATACCGCCGGAGATTTCGCCGGGCAGCTTGTTCTCGGCGCCGAGCAGGCCGTTCAGCTCGAGCTTCTCCATCACGATCTTGCGGATGTCGGACTCGGACTTCTTGGTGTGCTCACGCAGCGGGAAGGCGACATTGTCGTAGAGGTTCATCGAGCCGAACAGCGCGCCGTCCTGGAACAGCACCCCGAACATCTGCCGAACTTCGTAGAGTTCCTTCGACGAGCACTGGAGAATGTCGGTGCCGTCGATCACGATCGATCCCTGCTCGGGTCGCAGCAGGCCGATCAGCGACTTGAGGAACACCGACTTGCCGGTGCCGGACGGCCCGAGCAGGGCACTGACCTCACCAGCGGGCAGTGTCAGGCTGACGTCCTGCCAGATCTTCTGCGAGCCGAAGGACTTGGTGAGTCCCTCGACCTTTACCTCTACTCCCACCACTTACCTCCACGCTGTTCGACACGTCACCCCCACTGTGGGTTGGGTCACTCTATCGTATCGATGTGGTACCCGTGACCACGGATCCTACTCACGAGTAAGTACGGAACGCAATAGTGCGGTTTCCCGCCCTCGGCACCCCGCTCCACCTGCGGCGATGGCCTGGCCGGCAGCTGGACCGCCGTCCAGGAACCCCACCCGTTCCCGGAACCGAAAGAGGGCCGCTCCCCAACGGGGAGCGGCCCTCTTTCTAACGTGACGCCGAAGCGTTACGCGACAACCGTCTTACTTGACGGTGATGGTCGCGCCTGCAGCCTCGAGCTTCTCCTTGGCGGCGTCGGCCGCGTCCTTGGCAACCTTCTCCAGGATGGCCTTCGGCGCGCCCTCGACGAGGTCCTTGGCCTCCTTCAGGCCGAGGCCGGAGACGACCTCGCGGACGACCTTGATGACCTGGATCTTCTTGTCGCCGGCACCCTCGAGGATGACGTCGAACTCGTCCTGCTCCTCGGCAGCGTCGGCGGCGGCGGCCGGGGCACCGGCAGCGGCGACGGCGACCGGAGCAGCAGCGGTGACCTCAAAGGTCTCCTCGAAGGCCTTCACGAACTCGGAGAGCTCGAGGAGGGTGAGCTCCTTGAACTGGTCCAGCAACTCTTCGGTGGTGAGCTTCGCCATGATGGCGTCCTTCCTGTAAGTCCCATGTCGCTGATCCGCGACGAGCTGGGATGAGTGGTTACGTGATACGCAAGACCGGGTCCGTGTGGACCCGACATCTCGTGCGGATCAGCTTTCGGCTGCGGAGCCTTCCGCGGCCTTCTTCTCCTGCAGCGCGGCGGCCAGTCGGGCCACCTGCGACGCGGGGGCATTGAACAGGCCAGCGGCCTTTGCCAAGTTGCCCTTCATCGCGCCGGCCATCTTGGCCAGCAAGATCTCGCGGGACTCGAGGTCCGCGATCTTGTTGACCTCGTCCACGGACAGCGCAGCGCCGTCCATGTAGCCGCCCTTGATGATGAGTGCCTTGTTGTCCTTCGCGAAGGCCTTCAGTGCCTTCGCGGCGTCGACCGGCTCGCCCTTGATGAATGCAATGGCGGTCGGTCCGACGAACAGGTCGTCAAGGCCCTCGACGCCCGCCTCAGCGGCGGCGCGCTTGACCAGGGTGTTCTTGGCGACGGAGTAGGTAGCGCCTTCTCCGAGCGCGCGACGCAGCTGCGTCAGACTTCCCACCGACAGGCCACGGAACTCCGTGACAACGGCGGCAGTCGAACCCTTGAACTGCTCAGTGATCTCCGCAACCGCGGTGACCTTCTCGGGCTTTGCCATACTTCGCCTCCTCTCGTGACATCGTGTTGGCGTGTGGCGCCGGACGCAGTCGCCCGGGCCGGAAGGGCCGACACACGAAAAACGCCCCGGGCGCAGGGCCACGGGGCGTACACGAGGAAACGGTCCAGCTCACGCCGAACACCTTCCCCAGCCTCGTCCTCCTGCGCGGGCCGCCGGACATGTCCGGACCTTCAATCGGTGCACCGGAACCGGCACAGCGATGACCAACGGTCTTGGGTGGATCTTGTTGGGATGAACTCGAACTAGTCGAACTCTCCGGTAGAGGCTACCGGAGACCAGGCCCGACACCAAATCGACCGGTGCGGGGACGAGAGACGGTGAGGGCCGGTCGGGAGCACTGCCCCCGACCGGCCCTCACCGATCACGCTGTGAACGAACGGGCTACGCCTCGTCCTCAAGGAGGTTGCGGGTGCGGTTCGGATCCACCGGGATGCCCGGTCCGGTGGTGGTCGAAACCGTGACCTTCTTGACGTAGCGCCCCTTGGCCGACGACGGCTTCGCACGCAGGATCTCGTCCAGCGCTGCGCCGTAGTTCTCCACGAGCTTGGCGTCGTCGAACGACGCCTTGCCGATCACGAAGTGCAGGTTGGCCTGCTTGTCGACGCGGAAGTTGATCTTGCCGCCCTTGATGTCCGCGACGGCCTTCGCCACATCGGTGGTGACGGTGCCCGTCTTCGGGTTCGGCATCAGGCCGCGCGGCCCGAGGACGCGGGCGATCCGGCCGACCTTGGCCATCTGGTCCGGGGTGGCGATCGCGGCGTCGAAGTCCAGCCAGCCGCCCTGAATGCGCTCGATCAGGTCCTCGGCGCCAACGGCGTCCGCGCCAGCGGCCTCGGCCTCGGCGGCCTTCTCGCCAGCGGCGAACACGATCACACGGGCGGTCTTACCGGTGCCGTGCGGGAGGTTGACGGTGCCACGGACCATCTGATCCGCCTTGCGGGGGTCGACGCCGAGGCGGACGGCGACCTCGACGGTCGCGTCCATCTTCGAGGAGGAGGTCTCCTTCGCCAGCTTCGCAGCCTGCAGCGGGCTGTAGAGCGTGCTCAGATCGACCTTCTCGGCGGCGGCGAGGTACGCCTTGCTGCGCTTTGCCATGTGTTCTGTCCTTACGTCTCACCCGGCGTCGTCGCACCGGGCGAATGATTCGGTTGTGGTTGCGGGCCTGGCCGGCCCTCCCACGCATTCTTCGGGTTCCGCGACCTCACGGCGCGGAGGGAGCCTGTCAGCCCTCGACGGTGATGCCCATGGAGCGGGCGGTGCCTGCGATGATCTTCGCGGCGGCGTCGATGTCGTTGGCGTTGAGGTCTTCCTGCTTGGTCTTCGCGATCTCGCGCACCTGATCCATGGTCACGGTCGCGACCTTGGTCTTGTGCGGCTCGCCGGAGCCCTTCTGCACGCCTGCCGCCTTGAGCAGCAGCTTGGCGGCGGGCGGGGTCTTCAGCTTGAAGTCGAAGGTCCGGTCCTCGTAGACCGAGATCTCCACGGGGATCACGTTGCCGCGCTGCGACTCGGTGGCCGCGTTGTAGGCCTTGCAGAACTCCATGATGTTCACGCCGTGCTGACCGAGCGCGGGACCCACCGGCGGGGCAGGGTTCGCCTGACCGGCCTGGATCTGAAGCTTGATCAGCCCTGCGAGCTTCTTCTTCTTGGGGGGCATCTTCGTTCCTAATTCTTGCGGGTGTGTTTCTTGCTGCAGTGCAAGTGTGGGGTCACGCGGGCCGGCGAACGGTGCGCGACGTGATCTTCAAGGCTGCTAGATCTTCGAGACCTGGTTGAACGACAGCTCGACCGGAGTCTCGCGGCCGAAGATCGAGACCAGGACCTTGAGCTTCTGCTGTTCGGCGTTGACCTCGCTGATGCTGGCGGGCAACGTCGCGAACGGACCGTCCATGACGGTGACCGACTCGCCGACCTCGAAGTCGACCTCGATCAGCGGCTTGGCGACGGTCTCCGTTGCTGCCTCGCCTGCCGTGGCCGCGGCCGCGGCGGCGGGCTTCTTGGCGCCCTGCTGCGGCATCAGGAACTTGACGACCTCGTTGATCGACAGCGGCGACGGGCGGGAGGTCGCGCCGACGAAGCCGGTGACGCCCGGCGTGTTGCGCACCGCGCCCCACGACTCGTCGTTGAGCTCCATCCGCACCAGAATGTAGCCGGGCAGCACCTTCCGGTTGACCTGCTTGCGCTGGCCGTTCTTGATCTCGGTGACCTCTTCGGTCGGGACCTCGACCTGGAAGATGTAGTCGCCGACGTCAAGGTTCTGCACGCGCGTCTCGAGGTTGGCCTTCACCTTGTTCTCGTACCCGGCGTACGAGTGGATGACGTACCAGTCACCGGGGGCACGGCGCAGCGCTGCCTTCATCTCGGCGACCGGATCGACCGCCTCCTCCGCCTCGGCGGGGGCGTCCGGTGCCGCGGCGTCGGAGTCGGCGGTGGCGGCCTCGATGTCGCCGGAGTCGTCGACGATCACACCGTCAGCGGACTCCGCAGCGAGCGCGTCATCGGCAACAGGCTCTCCGGCCAGGGCCTCATTTGCGTCGTTATCGGGGGTGCTCACTGGCGCGCTCGCTTCCTCTCATTGCATTTCGGTGTCCGGGGTCAGCCGAACAACCAGGTGACGCCCTTGATGAACGCCACGTCCAATCCACTGATGTACGCCACCATGAAGGTCACGAAGGCGACCACGACGGTGGTGTAGGTGACCATCTGCTTGCGATTCGGCCAGATGACCTTGCGGAGTTCGGCGATCACCTCGCGCAGGAACCGACGCAGGCGCTTGAAGAAGTTCTCCTTGCGCGGCTTCTCCGCCTTCGCCTTGGCAGGCTTGGCCGGAGTGCCGGCGGTGGCGGCGACCGTGGTCGCCGCGGATGCGTCCGCCGCCGCGTGGGAACGGCGACCCGGACGCTTGCCAGTCGGTCGAGAGGACGGTGCGGCGCCGTTGGCGGCATCGTCGGCGCCCGAGGACCCTGCCGAGTCCTCGGCCTTTCCGCGATCCTCGCTCACCGTAGTTCCTCTCAGTCGCTGACATCCGGAGCAGGGGCGACAGGACTTGAACCTGCAACCTGCGGTTTTGGAGACCGCTGCTCTGCCAGTTGAGCTACGCCCCTTTGGTGGACCGAACCGCTCTCACGAGCCGGTCAACCAGCTCTGTGACCACACAACACGCGCGCCACCCCGCTCGACGCCGTTGACATCGAAGGGCAGCGCGCAGCGCTGAACAATCCCAGAAATCTCAGTGTACTGCACGGTGGTCTGACAAACCCAATCGACCGAACCCTACCGGTGTCGTGTTCAGCCGAGCCGGACGGTCGCGGTGGCCCGACCGAAGATCTTCTTGCCGTCCACCTTGGCCACGATGGCGATCACCGCGGTGCGGGCCTCATCGTCGACCGAGCGTACCTTACCGGTCAGCTCGATCTCGGCACCCCCGCCGCCGTTGGGCACGTAGACGGGGCTCGTGAAACGGACGTTGTACTCGAGCACCGCGCCCGGGTCTCCGAGCCAGGACGTGATGTACCCGGCCCCGATACCCATCGTCAGCATGCCGTGTGCGACCGCCATTGGCAAACCCACTGATCGGGCGACCTCGTCGTCCCAGTGAATCGGGTTCGGATCGCCAGCGACCCCCGCATACTGGACCAGGTCGGCCCGGGTCAACGGAACGGTCTTGGCGGGCAGTTCCTCCCCGACCGCGACACCCTGGAAGCTCCGCAGCGCCATCACTCACCCTCCTCGACGTGCCGGCCCATCAACGTGGTGTAGGTGGTGAGCACCAGCTCGCCGTCCTGATCGGTGATCTCATTCCGGGTGACGATGATGTCGCTGCCACCCATCACGCGCAGCGAGTCGACGTAGACGTCGCAGTACAGCCGATCGCCGACCTTCATCGGCCGGTTGAACACCAGCCGCTGATCGGTGTGCAGGATGTTGCTCAGGTCCAGTTCGAGGCCGAGCGTGTCGAAGAACTCCTCCTGCGCCATGAACCCGAAGACGGAGATGAACGTCAGCGGCGCCACCAGTCCGTCGTAGCCGAGCTCACGCGCGGCGTCCTCGCTGCGGAACGCCGGGTCGTCGTTCTTGACCGCGCGTGCGTACTCGCGCACCTTCTCGCGGCCGACCTCGTAGTAGTCGCTGAACCTGTGATGCAGGCCAACGAGATCAGCATTCAGTTTCACCGAAGCAGGACCCTTATCTGCACTGGACGCGGCTGAAACACAGCGACGGGCCGGCCACGGGATTCCTCCCGTCCCGGCCCCCGCGTCATAACGAAAAAATCGCGTGCCCCGCATTGGCGGGGCACGCGATTGATGCTACTTGGATTCCCGATGCGCCTGGTGTGTTCCGCAGTTCGGGCAGAACTTCTTCAGCTCGAGCCGGTCGGGATCGTTGCGCCGGTTCTTCTTGGTGATGTAGTTCCGGTGCTTGCATACCTCGCAGGCCAAGGTGATCTTGGGACGAACGTCGGTGGAGGAGGCCACGAGTATGCCTTCTTTCGGAGAAACTGTGGGTCACTCTGATCAGGGTCAATCAGAGCCTTGTCAGGTTTGTAGCGATGGCCGGACTTGAACCGGCGACACAACGATTATGAGTCGTTTGCTCTACCGACTGAGCTACACCGCCTCGATGCATCGGCGCCAGTGCACGTGACCCACATGGTACGTGAGCCAGGTACGCGACACCCATCCAGCGAGCCCCCTAACGGAATCGAACCGTTGACCTTTTCCTTACCATGGAAACGCTCTGCCGACTGAGCTAAGGGGGCATGCTCCGCTGCGCTCTCGCGCTTTGAAGCCTTCCGAAGGTTACACAGTCTCTGTCCGGAGTTCCAAACCGCCTGGTCAGGAGCCGTTTTCAACTTTGCAACCGCCAGGTCCCAGCGAGCTGACGCTCGCCGGGACCCCGGTGTGGCAGGTGTAGGATTCGAACCTACGTAGGCGTAAGCCGACGGATTTACAGTCCGCTCCCATTGGCCGCTCGGGCAACCTGCCTGGTGTCATCCAGGGTTCCTCGGCCGGCCCTCTCGGGCAACCCGGTTCTCCCTGACGCGTTGAGAAGAATACAACTACCGGGGCGGGTGAACGCAAACCGGGTGGTTATCGTGGGTTCTCGAACCCCCGGGACCTGGCCGGGACCGACGAAGTAGGGAGACAAGACGTGGCGGATTCGTCCTTCGACGTGGTGAGCAAGGTGGACCGGCAGGAAGTGGACAACGCGCTGCACCAGGCCGAGAAAGAGCTGAACACGCGCTTCGACTTCCGCGGCACCGGGGCGAGCATCGAGTGGTCGGGAGAGGAGTCGATCACCCTCGCCGCCGAGACCGAGGAGCGCCTCAAGGCCGCACTGGAGGTGTTCAAGGAGAAGCTGATCCGTCGGGACATCTCGCTGAAGGCCTTCGACGCGGGCGAACCCGCCCAGTCCGGAAAGATCTACAAGCTCACCGGCTCCCTCGTTCAGGGCATCTCGACCGAGAACGCGAAGAAGATCTCGAAGAAGATCCGCGACGAGGGCCCGAAGGGCGTCAAGGCGCAGATCCAGGGCGAGGAGCTGCGGGTGAGCAGCAAGAAGCGCGACGACCTGCAGGCCGTGATCGCGCTGCTCAAGGGCGAGGACTTCGGTATCGCGCTGCAGTTCGTCAACTACCGGTAGCACCGGCACACCGGTAGGCACCCGCGTCCCCCCCACCGAGTGAACGGAAGCGTTCAGTCGATCTGATCGACTGAACGATCCGTTCACTCCGTTGCGGGCACGGCCCTCCGCTCAGCCCTCGACGACCGGGAGCGTCAACTGCTGACCGGGATCGCCTGCGGCGACGGTGACCCGACGCGGCACCAGCCCGCCGCGGAAGTTCGAATCGCTACCCGACAACGCCACCCGGATGCGGTGGCCGGTGTCGAATCGGTGCACGATCGCGGGGAGCGTCACCTCGGTGCTGGCACCAAGGTCGACGATGCGCACGGGCGCGACCTGCCCGTTGATCAGCGTCGCCGAACCGTCCGGCGCCACGTCGTAGAGCTTCGCGAACATCACGACCGCGTCCCGCTCGTCGCCGACGGGGGTGGGGGTCGTCACGGTCACCGCCAGCTCCGGTGCCCCGACGACGTCGAGCGGGCCGTCGAGCGGCGCTCCGGTCCAGGCAACGACGCTGCCCGGCGGCTGATCCTCCGGCCGCGGGCCGGGATCGACGCGGATGTTCGACGCCGTTGAGCCCTGAACCACCCCGCCCGCCGGGGTGTCGAATGCCGCCGCGCCCGCCCGGATATCGCCGCGGTCGGTCACCAACTGCCCGCCGTCGGACAGGAACAGCGACCGCGGCTCCCCCACGGTCGGGCCCGCGGCGGTCGCGTAGCTTTCGGCGGTGTCGCCGGCGGCGACCCAGTCACGGTGGTAGGCGAACGTCGGTCCGGTGTCGACGGCGAGCCCCTTGAGGTGATGCTCGAACCAATCCAGGTAGCGCGCCGCCGGATACTGCGTGTCCGGGTCGGGCCTGCCGAGCCCGCCGAGCAGCAGGTTCGTCTCCCCGCCGGACGAGTGCCCGGACCGCTGCCAGATCATCTTCACCTCGGTTCCCCGCCGCTGCAGCGCCTCGAACGTGGCCTGTGCCTCGTTGAGGGTGAACAGGGTGTCCTCCGCGCCCTGGATCAGCAGGGTGGGGGTATGGATCCGGTCCGCGTACGAGGTGGCCGAGGCGGCCCGCAGGAACCGCACCGCCTGCGGATCCGGGAAGCCCTGCGTCAGCGAGGTGACGAGCGCCCCGCAGGTCGGATCGGCGAAGTTCGGGCAGCCGACAAGCTTGGACGGGTCGGTGCGGTAGCCGTCGACACCGGGCGCCGTCAGGCCCGCCCCGGTGAACAGGGCCGTCCACGACGTCTTGGTTGCGCCGGGGACCGCGCCGGACACCCCCACGTCGGCTCCCGTGCTGTTCGGCGCCAACGAATAGCTCAGGTCGTTCCAGGTGATCATCGGCACGATCGCATCGATCCGCGGGTCGACGGCGGCCGCGGCGAGCTGGATCGCGCCGCCGTAGGAGCCGCCGACCATACCGACGCGCGGGTCGTTCGGCAGCACCCGGCCGTCCTGCGCGACGACGTCACGCACCACGTGCTCCGCACCCGGCACCGGCTGGGTGTGCGCGGCGTCGGCGTAGGCGATGCCGTCCGCGCCGCCGAGGAAGCTGACGAGGTCCTGCGCGGCCCGGCCGTCGAATTCCGGGTCGTCGAGGGTCACCTTGCACCCGGAGCCGCCGAAGCCGAGACCCGAGTACGCAAGGACCACGTATCCCCGGCCTGCGAGGAACTCGGCGGTCGGCGTCTGGGCGTCCTTGTCCTGGCCGAAGCCGTGGGTGGTGAGCACGGCCGGTGCCGGGTTCGTCACCGACACCCCTACCGGGGTGTAGAGGTCCGCCTCGACGGCGCAGTGCTGGTCGTTCCCGGCCCCGACGGTGGTGTCGAAGTACAGGCTCTTCTTGCTGAACCCGACCGGATCGGCGTGTGCCACGCTCACCGGGAGTGCCGCGCCAACCACCACGGCGACGGCAGCGAACAGGGTTGTCGTCCTCATCTACCGCCCGATCTGCATCGAAGTCCGTATCGGACGGTAAACCTACCCCCGCTACTCGGGGAGCCGGCGACCCGCGAGGTTTTCCAGCCGCTCGATCCGGTCGGCCATCGGGGGGTGTGTGGCGAACATCCGACTCATCTTGTCGCCCGCCCGGAACGGGTTCGCGATCATCATGTGGGACTGCGCAGCGATCTTCGGTTCCGGCGGCAACGGCGCGGCCTGGGTGCCCCGTTCGAGCTTGCGCAGCGCCGACGCCAGGGCCAGCGGGTCACCGGTGAGCTCCGCACCCGACTGATCCGCCTGGTACTCCCGCGACCGCGAGACCGCCAGCTTCACCACGGTCGCGGCGATCGGGCCGAGCAGCGACACCAGCAGCAGCGCGAGCGGGTTCGGGCGGTTCTCCCCGCGTCCACCGAACATGCCAGCGAACATCGCCATGTTCGCCAGCCCGGAGATCACCGCCGCCATCGCACCGGCAACCGAGGAGATCAGGATGTCGCGGTTGTAGACGTGCGAGAGCTCGTGCCCGAGCACCGCACGCAGCTCCCGTTCGTCGAGGATCTGCAGAATTCCGCTGGTGCAGCAGACCGCGGCGTTGCGCGGGTTGCGTCCGGTCGCGAAGGCGTTCGGGGCGGCGGTGGGGCTGATGTACAGCCGCGGCATCGGCTGATGCGCGGCGGTCGCGAGTTCGCGCACGATCTTGTAGATGACCGGCGCCTCCACCTCGGTGATCGGCTGGGCGTGCATCGCGCGCAGGGCGAGCTTGTCGCTGTTGAAGTAGGCGTACGCGTTGGTGCCGACGGCCAGCAGGATCGAGAGGATCAGAATCGTCCGGCTGTTGAACAGGGATCCGACGAAGACGATCAGCGCCGACATGACCACCAGCAGGCCGAAGGTCTTGACCCCGTTCGAGTACCTGTGCACAGCCACCTCATTCCCCTGGCCGGCCGGGACCGGCCCACCACCCGTTGAACGAGGGATCACCTGGAGGGGTTCCCTCGGTGGGAACGTTACTTCAGCCGACGCGGGCGATCGTGTATTCGACCAGGCGTTTCAGTGCCTCGTTCGCCGGTCCCTGCGGCAGCTCCGCGAGCTGGGTGCGGGCGAGGTCGACGTACTCGCCGAGCTTCGCTTTCGCGGCGGCCATCCCCGGCGACCGTTCCAGCAGGCTCAGGGCCTCCGCGACCGCGGCGTCCTCGGTGACCGGCCCGGCAAGCAGTTCCCGGAGGCGGTCGCCGTCGGGGCCCTCCTCGCGGAGCGCGTACAGCACCGGGAGGGTGTGCACCCCCTCCCGCAGATCCGTTCCCGGTGTCTTCCCGGACTGCGCGGACACCGAGGAGATGTCGATGATGTCGTCGACGATCTGGAATGCGGTGCCGATCGCGTCGCCGAGCCGCTCAAGCCGGACCACGTCCTCGGCCGTCGCGCCCGCGAACGTGCCACCGAAACGCCCGCACGCGGCGATCAACGATCCGGTCTTCTCCCACACCACCTTCAGGTAGTGCTCGACCGGGTCCTGGCTCTGCTTCGCCCCGATGGTCTCCCGCATCTGGCCGGTGACCAGCGCGGCGAACGTCTCCGCGATGATCCGGACCGCGTCCGGGCCGAGGGTCGACACCAGCCGTGAGGCGTGGGCGAACAGGTAGTCGCCGGCCAGGATCGCGATGCTGTTGTCCCAGCGGGAGTTCGCGCTCGGCGCGCCGCGCCGCATCGACGCCTCGTCCATCACGTCGTCGTGATACAGCGTGGCCAGGTGCACCAGCTCGACGACGGTCGCGGCGGTGATCACCGCCGGATCGGTGCCCCGCGGCCCCAGCTGGGCGGTCAGCAGGGTGAACAACGGCCGGAACCGTTTCCCGCCCGCCTTGGCCAGGTGTAGGGCGGCCTCGGTGAGAAAGTCCTCTCCGTCGGACAGCTCGCCGACCAGCAGGGCCTCCACGTCGGTCAGACCCGTCCGCACCACCTCGGCCAGTGCCTGGTCGCCCAGATCCACACCGGCGACGACGGTGCTCGTCGCTTCGCTCGTGCTCACGATCTCAGTACCCATCCTGTTCTCCGAGACACCGGCCAAACCGATCCCACTGTCACCGGCCCGACGACTGCTGTGGATGCCCACGGTAGTGGGCACGCGGCGGGTGCGGGGTACCCGGGCTGCCACCGGGCGTGGGGCCGGGCCTGACAAGATACTGCCGTGGTGCCTCCGCCTGCCGAATCCGATCAATTCGCACCGACCGCCGCAACACCGACGGGCGTCCCAGACGCCGCACCGACGGGCGTCCCCGAGCGGACCGAGGTGCTGGTTGTCGGCGCAGGTCCGGCCGGCTCCGCGGCCGCGGCCTGGGCGGCCCGATCCGGCCGCGAGGTGCTGCTGGCGGATGCCGCGGCGTTTCCCCGCGACAAGACCTGCGGCGACGGCCTGACGCCGCGCGCGGTCGGCGAACTGAACCATCTGGGGCTCAGCGAGTGGCTGAGCGGCCGCCCGGTGAACCGGGGGCTGCGGCTGACCGGGTTCGGCAGGGAACTGCAGCTGCAATGGCCGGACGGCGCGTTCCCCGCCACCGGCAGCGCGGTGCCACGGACGGAACTCGACGACCGGATCCGCCGGGTCGCGGTGGCGGCGGGCGCGACGATGCTCGCCGGCGCGAAGGCGGTCGACGTCGAGCGGGACGCCGACACCGTGCGCGCGGTCACGTTCGCGACGGCGGACGGCGCCCGCACCGTCCGGTGCCGGTATCTGGTGGTCGCCGACGGCGTCCGGTCTCCCCTCGGCAAGCTGCTGGGCAGGCGGTGGCACCGCGAGACCGCCTACGGCGTCGCGGCCCGCGCCTACGTCGACTCCGGTCGCGCCGACGACGAGTGGATCACCTCCCACCTGGAACTGCGGGACGGTGCGGGGGCGCTGCTGTCCGGCTACGGCTGGGTGTTCCCGCTCGGCGGGGGCCGGGTGAACCTCGGGGTCGGAACGCTGGCGACCGCGACCCACCCGGCGCCGGGGGCGCTGCGCCCGCTGATCGAGTTGTACGCGGCGCAACGCCGCGACGAATGGCACCTGGACGGGCCGATCCGATCGGTCGGGTCGGCGCTGCTGCCGATGGGCGGGGCGGTGTCCGGGGTGGCTGGCGCGAACTGGGCGCTGGTCGGGGACGCGGCGGCGTGCGTGAACCCGCTGAACGGGGAGGGCATCGACTACGGCCTGGAAACCGGCCGGATGATCGTCGACCTCCTCGATGCTGGCGAGCTCACCGAATTGTGGCCCACCGTGCTGCGGCAGCACTACGGCCGGGCGTTTTCGATCGCCCGCAGGCTCGCCGGGCTGCTGACGGTGCCGCGGGTGCTGCCAGCAGGTGGGCCGGTGGCGATGCGGTCGCGGGCGCTGATGACCGTCGCGGTCCGGGTGATGGGCAATCTGGTGACCGACGAGGACGCCGACCTGACCGCGCGGGCGTGGCGGGCTGCGGGGGCGGCGTCGCTGCGCGTCGACGGCCGCCCCCCGTTCAGCTGATCCTCGGCGTGACCGGACCGTTCAGGCCGTCGGGTGGCCTGAACGGTCCGGTCACTCGGACCCCGCCGGGTCGAGGACGAACACCGGGAACCGGCCGACGACCGGTTCCTGCGCGAACACCACCCGGGCCCGGCCAGGGGCGGCGTCCGGGTGGCCGCCCTCGATCGCCGCATAAATCCACGGTCCCTCGTCGAGTTCGACGATCGCGATGGTCAGCGGGTCCAGCCCGCGTCCACTCGCTCCCGCGTTCGCCGGGTCGAGCCGGGTCCAGGACACGACGGCCCCCTGCCCCGTCGACGGCACCCATTCGAGGTTGCCGTCGCAGCTCGTGCACACCCACGTCTCGGGCGCGTACAGGGCCGAGCAGGATCCGCAGCACCGCAGCATGAAGGCCTCCGTCTCGAACGGCCTGGTGACCGCGTCGACGCTCATGCCGACACCTGCTCCCTGCATCGCGACAGGACCCGGCCGACGGTCTCCCCGAACCGGTCGGGTTCACCGATCGGCCAGCAGTGGTTGCCGGGCACCATCACCACGTTCGGGTCGCCGAGCGCGGCCCGCATCGAGTCGAAACTCGCCTCCGGGATCACGCTGTCCGCGGTACCCCACAGCAGCGTCACGGGCAGCCTCCGCTCCGCGAGCCTGATCAGCTCCGGCCGCAGGTCGGCGGTGCGGGCCACGTGCCCGGCCCGCCACACCGCCATCGGGTCCCGGAGCACGTTCGGAAGCGCGTCCCCGGCCAGGGCCCCGACGATCTGGCTCAGCGACGGCGAGCCGAGCGCATCGGCCTGCAGGCGCAGCGCCCAGTCCCACAGCGGCCGCTCACCGATCGGCCGGGCCGCCCCCTCGGACGTCCACTGGGCCCCGCCGACGGAGTTGACGAGCACCAATTCCTCGACATGGTCGGGCAGGTCGTGCGCGGCCCGGGCGGCGACGCCACCGCCGAACGAGTGTCCGATCGCGGTGACCGGGCGGCGGATGCCGATGGCGTCGACGAAACGGCCAACCCAGCGTGCGTACCCGTCGAGGTCGCGTTCGCCCTGGGGCAGCTCCGGGGTGCCGCCGAATCCGGGCATCGCGGGGGCATAGACCCGCACCCCCCGATGCGCGAGCTCCCGGAGCGCGGCCCGGTACGGGGCAGGTCCGAGTCCCCAGCCGTGCAGGAAGACAACCGGCCTGCCGTGCCCACCGACCGCGTAGTCCACTGCACTGCGGTCGACGCGGACCTGTCGCCAGCGCAGGTCCTGGGCGGGCCGGTGACCGGCGGCCGACGAATTTCGGGGTGGAGACTCGTGCATCGGGTACCTCGACTTCACGGCGAGTGCCATCACTGGAGAACGACTCGGTTGCTGAGACGTTCATCACAGTGCCGGGTATCCGTGCGGGGCACGACGGCCGAATGACGGGGATGGGTACCTGTTTTTCGATTTCCGGGTACCCGGTGTCACCGAAAACCCGCCGGTCACCGCCCCCCGACGGGGTCGCCGGGCGCCCCGGACCGGCTCGTCTGCTGTTCGACGAACCAGGCCGCGATCTGGGTTCGTGAGCTGAAGCCGAGCTTGGCCAGCACGTGCTCCACGTGCCCCTGCGCCGTCCGCTGCGAGATCACCAACTTCCCGGCGATCGCGCGGTTGGTCAGGCCCTGCGCGACGAGTTCCGCGACCTGCTGTTCGCGCCGCGTCAGGGTGACGGCCTCGGGCTCCGGGGCAGGCGCGGGCACCTGCTGCTCGCCGAGTGCGTAGGCGAGGACGTCGTCGCAGGACATCGCGCCGCCCTGCCGCCAGGCCGCGTCGAAGACCCCCTCCGCGAGCGCGTCGCGGGTGCGCTTCTCCGCCTCCTCGTGGTAGACGAGCACGTTCGGCAGCAACACGATCGGGCTGCCGACCGCCCGGGACCGGGCCTGCGCCGCCCCCATCAGGACCGCGGCCCGCCGATAGCGCCCGTCCGCGGCGGCGATCCAGGAGAGCACCTCGACGCAGGAGCTGCACCCGAGCGGATCGTCGATGACCCGCCCGAGCCGCAATCCCTGCTCCAGCAGGTCGGAGGCGCTGTCCGGGTCGTCGGACCATCGGCTCAACGCCAACGCGAGCAGGGAGTACTCGCGGATCGCGGATTCGCCGTGCTCCTCGGTGATGTCGAGGACCTCCTCGTGATAGGAGATCGCCCGGCTCTCCTCCCCGAGGACACCGGCGGACACCGCCGCACCGACCAGCGCGTTGGCGAGCCGAAGCAGGTCACCGGAGGCCCGGAACCGGGCAATGACCGCCTCGAACGCCGGGATGGCCTCGGTGAGGCTGCCCGCGAACAGCGACTCCGAGGCGGCGGCGAGATTCGTCAACAGGTCGGCCTCGGGGTCGCGGAGTTCGGCCGCGACGCGCCGACAACGCGCCACCAGGTCCGCGGCGCGTCGCAGGTCGCCCTGGGTGCCCGCCAGCACGCTGTCCACGTACAGCGCCTTCACCCGATCGAGACTCGGCAGGTCGGGTCCCCGGTCGAGGGCGCGGTCGAGCCAGTGCCTGCCCTCGCTGGACATGCCGCGGCACAACCAGTACGGGTACATGGCGGTTCCGATCCGCAGCGCACCGTCGACACCACCTGGCTCGGTGACGCTGAACGCGATCGCCTCGCGCAGGTTCGACTGTTCGCGGTCCAGCCTGCGGATCCAGTCGACCTGACGGGGACCGATCCACTCGGATTCCGCGGTCGCCGCGATGCCCTCGTACCAGTCCCGGTGCCGACGCCGCATCGCGGTGAACTCCCCCGCGTCCCGCAGCCTCTCGCGGCCGTACTCGCGGATCGTCTCGAGCATCCGGTACCGGACCCCGGCATCGACCTCCTCCCGGATCAGGATCGACTTGTCGACCAGCGACGCGACCCCGTCGAGCAGCGCGCCCGCGTCGTCCGGCTCGCCGCACACCCCTTCCGCGGCGTCGAGTTCGAAACTGCCCGCGAACACGGACAGCCGCCGCCACAGCACCTGCTCGGTGTCGGTGCACAGTTCGTGGCTCCAGTCGATGCTCATGCGCAGCGACTGCTGCCGGGTGGGGGCACCGCGGCTGCCCTTCGTCAGCAGCCGGTACCGGTCGGTGAGCCGCTCGAGGATCTGGTCGACCGACATCGCCCTCAGCCGGACCGCGGCCAGTTCGATCGGCAGCGGCAGCCCGTCGAGCTGATAGCAGATCGACGAGATCGCGACCCGGTTCTCCTCCGTCAGCGCGAATCCCGGCACCGCGGCGGCCGCCCGCTCCACGAACAGGGTCACCGCCTCGTACTGCGGCAGACCCTGCAGGTGCGGCGGCCGATGCGGATCCGGCACCGTCATCGCGGGCACCCGGCTCACCGCCTCGCCGCCGATCGACAGGGGCTCCCTGCTGGTCGCGAGGATCCGCAGATCCGGGCAGCACCGGAGCAGCGCCTCCGCGAGCGCGGCGATGGCGTCGATCAGATGCTCACAGTTGTCGAGGACCAGCAGCAGGTTCCGTTCGACGAGGTGATCGGTGAGCTGGGTCAGCGGCGAATGCCCGGGCAGTTGCCGCAGTCCGAGCGCGGCAGCGACGGCGTCCGCGACCAGGTCCGGGTCGTGCAGTTCCCCGAGCTCAACAAGCCACACCCCGTCCGGGAACGCGCGCCGTGCGTCGTCGGCGACCCGCAACGCGAGCCGCGTCTTCCCGACCCCGCCGATCCCGGTGAGGGTGACCAGCCGTGACGCGGACAGCAGCCGCTTGGCCTCGGTCAGTTCCCTCCGCCGACCGACGAAGCTGGTCAGTTCCTGGGGCAGGTTTCCCTGCCCCCCGCGCGCACCGGACTGGTTCATACTCGCGTCACTCCCGTTCTGGCCTCGGTGCGCCCCGACAACGCACCGAGTGTTACCGGCGGGCGCGATGCAGTGCCACGACCCCACCGGTCAGGTTGCGCCACTGTACGTCTCGCCAGCCCGCCGCCTCAATTGTTCGGGCCAACTCGTCCTGCGACGGCCACGCCCGGATGGACTCGGCGAGGTAGACGTAGGCGTCGGGATTGGAGCTGACGGCGCGCGCCACCCGGGGCAGCGCCCTCATCAGGTACTCCATGTAGACGGTTCGGAATGGGCCGAAGGTCGGCGTCGAGAATTCGCTGACCACCAGCCGACCGCCCGGCTTGGTGACGCGGGCGATCTCCCGCAGCCCGGCCTCGAAATCGGAGACGTTGCGCAGGCCGAACGAGATGGTCGCGGCGTCGAAGACGGCGTCCGCGTAGGGCAGGGCCATCGCGTCGCCCGCGACCATCGGCACCCGCCGGGACGACCCAGCGTGCAGCATCCCCTTCGAGAAGTCGGTGGCGACCACCCAGGCCCCGGACCGACCGAGTTCGACGGTCGACACCCCGGTGCCAGCCGCCAGGTCGAGGACCCGCTCCCCCGGCTTGAGGTCGAGGGCCGCGCGGGTCGCGGTCCGCCAGTGCCGGTCCTGCCCGAAGGAGAGGACGGTGTTGGTCAGGTCGTATCGACGCGCGACCCCGTCGAACATCGACGCGACCTCGTGCGGTTCCTTGTCGAGCGATGCCCGCGAGCCCTTCGTTGCTGCCACGCCGCCCACCGTACCGTCGCGCCCGGTCAGCCCGTCCGTCGCCTGACCGCCCACAGGACTGGCGCCGCGACCAGCCACGTCACCACGATCACCGACGCTGCGGGGAGCACCGCGACCCGCACGTCCCTCCCGGACACCCGCACCAGGTCGGGGTCGGAGCGGGCGTACTCGACGTCGATGCGCTGGCCCGCGGTCAGCTTGGTCGGGTACAGCACACCGAGCCGCGGGGTGTGCGTCACCCCGTCGGGAGTGACGAAGCTGACCGCCGAGCGCAGCGCGCCCGCCGAGAGCACCTCGGCGGTCGCGACGCCGCGGTCGGAGTTGATGGTGTGGTCGTTGCGCCACGCCGCGAGCACCAGCAGCACCGCCAGCACCGAGATGCCGGTGGCGACGACCAGCACCCCGCGGGCGACGCGATGCGCGGTTCTCGGGGTCACAGTTGCGCCCGGATCGCGGCGTGCAGCTCCCGCAGTCCCGCCCGGTCGGTGCCGACCTCGAGCACCCGAATCCCGCGACCGTAGGGGGTGGCCAGCTCGGTCGCCAGCCGATCGCAGGTCACCCGGGCGTGCTCGATCCGATAGGCGGCGCACAGCGCGGCAAGGTCCATGCCGTGTGGGGTGCCGAAGATCCGCTCAAAGACGCCCGCGTACTGCGGGTCGCCCTGTTCCAGGAGTTCGAAGATGCCGCCCCCGTCGTCGTTCGCGACGACGACGGTCAGGTCCTTCGGTCGCGGTTCCCCGGTCCCGATCAGCAGCCCCGACGCGTCGTGCAGGAACGTCAGGTCCCCCATCAGCGCAATCGTCCGGCCCCCGCCTGCCGCGTCGGCGGACAGCGCCGCCCCGACCGCCGCCGACACGGTGCCGTCGATGCCCGCGACGCCGCGGTTGGACAGCACCCGCACCCCGGGACGCGGGTAGCCGACCAGCGCGGCGTCCCGTACCGGGTTGGACGCGCCGAGCAACAGTTGGTCCCCGTCGCCGAGCGCATCGGCGACGACGGCGGCGACGTGCAGGCCGGTCGCACACTGATGGACGGAAAGCTGCTGCCGGACCGCCTTGTCCGCGTGCTCGGTCAGATGCCTGCAGCGCTCGAGCCACGCCTGCTGCGGCGCGCCGCTGACGATCGCCCGGGTGCCAGTGGCCTGGACATTGCCGGAGACGTCGGGCCAGCGGGGCCCGGTGGTCAGGGCGAACACCGACACCCGCGGGTCGGCGAGCAGCTTGGACACCGGGCGGTGCAGGGTCGGGCGGCCGGTGATGATCGCCTGACGCGGCGCCAGCTGGGACAGCGCGAGGGGATGCAGCGGGACCCCGTGCATCGGTGCGGTCGGTTCGGCGACCGTGGGGAGCGCGGCGAGTTCGGGCCGGTAGGCGGCGCCGTGCCCGGAGATCACCACGGTGTCGGGGCTGAGGTCGATCTCAAGCGGCACGTCCAGGGTGGCGTGCGCGGTCGTCGTCCAGGCCGCGCCGCCGGGCCTGCCCTCGTGTGCCGGCCCCTGCGGATGGGCGTCGGGAACGAGCGGTTCCCGGAACGGGATGTCGAAGTGGACGGGTCCGGCATTGCCGGAGCGGGTGCCGCGGGCGGCCGCGAGCACCCGGCACACCGCCGACCGCCACTGGCTGTTCTGCAGCGCCGCGTCGCCGTCGGCCTCGGCGAGACCGAGGCTGATCGTGGCGCGCACCTGGGTGCCGAACAGCCCGAGTTGTTCGACGGTCTGGTTGGCGCCGGTGCCGAGCATCTCGTAGGGCCGGTTCGCGGAGAGCACCACCAGCGGCACCCGCGCGTAGTTGGCCTCGAGCACGGCGGGCCCGAGATTGGCGACCGCGGTGCCGGAGGTCATCACGATCGGCACCGGGTGGCCGGAGGAGATCGCGAGGCCAAGCGCAAGGAAGCCTGCGGTCCGCTCGTCGATCCGCAGGTGCAGGCGCATCCGCCCGGCGGCGTCGGCGGCCTGCAGCGCGAACGCGAGCGGCGCATTCCGCGAACCCGGGCACAGCACGACGTCGCGGACGCCTCCGCGGATCAGTTCGTCGACGACGGCGGTGGCCTGGGCTGTGGACGGATTCACGGTGTCCAGGGTGTCAGACCTCGCGGGCAGGCCGAAGCGCCCCCACCGACGACCCGCCGCTAGTTGGGATTGCCTGATCTAATTCGGCACGGGAGGACGAATTTCATGGCCAGGCGCCCCACCTACATCAGACCCGACCAGCGCGCGTTCCTGCGGGCGCAGGTCGTCGCGAGCAAGCAGATCAGCCCCCACTTTGTCCGCGTCACGGTCGGCGGACCCGAGCTGCGCTCGTTCACCCCGCTCGGCAGCGACCAGTGGTTCCGAATGTTCCTGCCCGCCCCCGGCACCGGCCTGCGGCTGCCGACGGCGACCGGCAAACTCTGGTACGCGCAGTACCTGGCGATGAGCAAGGCGACCCGGCCGGTGGTGCGGAACTACACGGTGCGGGCGTTCCGGAACGCGGAGCAGGCGCGGCACGGCGCGGACCCGGAGATCGACATCGACTTCGTCTGCCACGGCGACGACAACGCGAGCGGCCCCGCCTCGGCGTGGTCCCAGTCCGCCGCCCCCGGCGACGAGGTCGCCCTGCTCGACGAGGGACTGATCCACCATCCGCGGCCGGACGCCCGGCGGTGGCTGCTGGTCGGCGACGAGAGCGCGTTGCCCGCGATCGCGGGGATCCTGGAGTCGGCACCGGCGGACGTGCGCGGGGAGACCTACCTTGAGGTGCCGCACGCCGACGACGCGCAGGACCTGCCTGCGCCGGACGGCATGACGGTGCACTGGCTGGCGCGGAGCGATCCGCATGCCCGACCGGGGACGCTGGCCCTCGACGCGGTGCGCGCCGCCGCCCTCGCCGACGTCCCGGACTACGCGTTCGTGGCTGGCGAGCAGGCGCTCGCGACCGGGGTGCGCCGCACCCTGGTGAACGATCGCGGGGTCGCGAAGGCCGACATCGCGTTCACCGGCTTCTGGCGGCACGGCCGCGCCGCGGGGTAAATGCGCCTGCGGCGCCGGTACAGAGAGGCGACTCCGCTGCGCTTCGCGCCCGGTGCAGAGAGGCGGCTCCGCTGCGCTTCGCGCCCGGTGCAGAGAGGCGGCTCCGCTGCGCTTCGCGCCCGGTGCGTGATTTTCACCCCGATCGGGGTGAAAATCACGCACAGTTGGCGGAGCCGACTAGCTGGCGTGCTTCTGGACGAGCGCGCCGAGCCGCGGCAGGGCCTCGACGACGTTCTTCTTCGCCGACGGGCGGAGCGACGAGTAGACCTTCTTGACGGCGGCCTTGCTGGTGCCCTCAATCTTGTCGTCGGTCACGCCGAGCAGCGCGTCCGCGACCTCGTCGCCGCGGGCGGTGAGGAAGTCACCGAACGCGCCGCCGGTGGCGCCGAAGTCCTGCCAGAACGGCTCCAGCCGGGTAACGAAGCTCGGCAGCAGGCCCTCGACCGCGTCCGGAACGATCGACGGTCCGACCTTCTTCACGGCGCCGTAGCCGGTCTTGAGGGCCAGACCCGAGGCGCCGGACTTGTCCGAAACCTCGGCGTCGATGAGCTCCTGCACGTCCGCGACGACAGCGGGCAGCCGCGCCGGGTCGAGCAGGGTGTCGTTCAGTGCTGCAACCACTTTCAATGCCTCCGATAGTGCGTGAATGTCGAGCGCCGACCCTATACGACGCACCGACCACACCATCAACTCCAGTCACCTGGAGCCACACCAGCCACCCGAGTCAACGGCAAGCAGCCCAGGTCAGCAATCATGCAGCGCATTCATAGCAGGGCGTGACACCGAGCCAGCCGATCCAGCCACCAGCCGGTGCGCTGGGGTGCGGCCGCCAACGCCGCGAGCCGCTCCTCATCCGGCACCACGGCAGCGACCTCGAGCTCGCCACCCGACAGCGGGAGCGGCGCCGCGACATCGGCGGCGAACAGGCTGCCGGTCCCGAGCCCGCAGGCCAGGTCAAGGGCGGGCAGCGCGGCGGCCGCGGCCAGCCCGGTCGCGATCCCGACCGCCGAGTCCAGCGCGCTCGACACCACGATCCGCGCGCCGTGTCCGGCGAGTTCGTCGGCCAGCCGCAGCAGCGACCGCATCCCGCCGAGCGGCGCGACCTTCACGACCGCGACATCGGCGGCGCCGGCGCGCACGACCCGCAGCGGGTCGTCGGCACGGCGGATGCTCTCGTCGGCGGCGATCGGGACCGAGATGCCCCGGCCCGCCAGCCGCCGACGCAGTTCGACGAGTTCGGGGACCGTCGCGCACGGCTGTTCGGCGTACTGCACCGCGCCCCCGTCGGTCAGCGCGGACAGCGCCGCCACCGCCTCGTCGACGGACCACCCGCCGTTCGCGTCGACCCGGACGTGCTCGACACGGTTGCGGACCGCGGCAACGCGGGCCACGTCGTCGGCGAGGGACTGCCCCCTCTCGGCGACCTTCACCTTCGCGGTGCTGGCACCCGGAAAGCGGGTCAGGATCTGCGGCACCTGCGCGGCAGCGACCGCGGGCACCGTCGCGTTGACGGGGATCGTGGTGCGCACCGCGGGCGGCGGCCCCAGCCAGGCACTCTCGATCGCAGACCGCAGCCACGCGGACGATTCGACATCCCCATACTCAGGGAACGGCGCGAACTCGCCCCACCCGGCGGGCCCCCGAAGCAGCAGCACCTCGCGCACCGTGATGCCACGGAACCGCACCCGCATCGGCAGGGCGACGACGCGGGCGGCGGCGCGCAGCTCGTCGAGGGTCGGGGTCGGTCCGGTCACGCCGGATCTCCTTCGGTCGCGGCGTCGACGAATTCGATGCCCCGCAGCACCGGCACGACAGCGCTGACGTCGACCTCGGCGGCGACGGCCACGTCGCCGCCGAACCCCTTGGCCGCCAGCTCGCGCCCGCCCGCGCAGGAGTCGAGCAGCGCCCCGATCGTCGGCGCCGCGGCATCGAACGCGGCCGCCGCGGACAGCGATTCGGGGGAGCATCCGCCCGGGTCGGCGATCGCGAACGCCCGGAGCACCGCCCCGGCCCCCCACAGGTCCTCGACGGCCGGACGCAGCGAGCCGTCCGGCCACCGCTCCCCCGCCGCGATCACCGCCACCGTCGACGCGCCCGAGCTGGCGATCCAGCGAGCGACCGCGGACGCGTTGCGCAGGCACGCCCCAACCACAAGCGGCGACCCGCCGGTAGCGACATGCGGCGACCCGCCGGTAGCGACATGCGGCGACCCGCCGGTGGCAAGGCCGAACGACAGCGCGGACCCGTTCGGCGACGGCAGCACCAACCGCGTCGGCACCGCACCCGCCCGCAGCGACAGCGGGGACAGGCTCGGCTGCCCGGGGCGGGCCCGCGACCGCCCCACCGCCGGCGTCGCATCGTGGTCGGCGGCGTAGGCGGCGGCGCCCGCCGGGTCCCACGGGTACGGGAGGACGACGGCGCCCGCCTCGAGCGCGACGGTGAGGGTGGTGCTGAACGACAGCACATCGACGACGACGGCGACATCGCAGCCGACCGCGACCGCTGCCGCGCCCGCGGGACCCCAGTCGAAGCGGATCCGGTGCGCGCCCTGGCGATGGGCGGGCGGTGCGGGTGGGGTCGGCACGGTCAGGGCTGCCCGGGCAGCAGCACGATCATCAGCGCCTCGGCGTCCGCGAGCAGGGTGCCGTCCGGTTCGGTGAGCCGTGCCGTGACGAACGTCTTGCGCCCCTCCACCCGGTCGACCTGTCCCTCGACGACGAGCGGGGTCTCCAGCGGGGTGATCTTTCGGTAGTTGACGTGCAGGTATCCGGTGCGGCTGATCGGCCTGCCGGACGCGTGGGTGACCATCCCGAACAGGTCGTCGAACAGCAGCGGAAGGACGCCGCCGTGCGCGGCCCCGTTGCCGCCCATGTGGTAGCGCCGGAACACCCCGGTGGAGCGGACACCCGTCTCGTCAAACTTCTCGATCGTCCACGGCAGCATCAGCAGGCTGCCGCGGCCGGGCAGGCCGACGGACCGGCCGCCCGGCTGCCTGCCCTCCGGGACCCGGTGCGGGGCGAGCAGCGCGGCCAGCGCCTCGGCCTGCTCGGCGGCCCGTTCGATCACCTCCGGCGGCGGTGCGGTGGACACCGCAAGGTCCTGGACGGTGCGCAGCGCCTCAACGAGCCGACCGAAGTGCGGTCCGCCGTCGTCGGGGGCCGCCGCGTACACCGGGAACCCGCCGTGCCGCTCGTAATCGCCGTCCCGCTCGGTCTGCTCGCTCATGGTCTGCACGGTAGCGTTCCCGGACCCCCGGCGCGGCGCACCCGCCCGCGGGGCGCGGGCATAGGGTTGGTTCCCGTGACCTTCACTCCGCAGCTGTGGCGCCCAGTCCCCGGGTTCGAGAACCTCACCGACATCACCTACCACCGGCACGTCACGCAGGGCACCGTCCGCGTCGCGTTCGACCGGCCGGAGGTCCGCAACGCGTTCCGCCCGCACACCGTCGACGAGCTGTACCAGGCCCTCGACCACGCCCGGATGACCTCCGACGTCGGCGCGGTGCTGCTGACCGGCAACGGGCCGAGCAGCAAGGACGGCGGCTGGGCGTTCTGCTCGGGCGGCGATCAGCGGATCCGCGGCCGCAGCGGCTACCAGTATGCGGAGGGCGAGACCGCGGACACCGTCGACCAGGCGCGGGCGGGCCGGCTGCACATCCTCGAGGTGCAGCGCCTGATCCGGTTCATGCCGAAGGTGGTCATCGCGCTGGTGAACGGCTGGGCGGCGGGCGGCGGGCACAGCCTGCACGTGACCTGCGACCTGACCCTCGCGTCCCGCGAGCATGCCCGCTTCAAGCAGACCGACGCCGACGTCGGCAGCTTCGACGGCGGCTACGGCAGCGCGTACCTCGCGAAGATGGTCGGCCAGAAGTTCGCCCGCGAGATTTTCTTCCTCGGCGACACCTACACCGCCGAGCAGATGCACCACATGGGTGCGGTGAACCGGGTCGTCGACCACGCCGAGCTTGAGGACGTCGCCCTCGAGTGGGCGGCGAAGATCAACGGCAAGTCGCCGCAGGCGCAGCGAATGCTCAAGTACGCGTTCAACCTGCAGGACGACGGTCTGGTCGGGCAGCAGCTGTTCGCGGGCGAGGCCACCCGGATGGCGTACATGACCGACGAGGCCGTCGAGGGCCGGGACTCGTTCCTGGAGAAGCGGGACCCCGACTGGTCGCCCTACCCGTGGCACTTCTGACGCCCTGACCGGACGGCGGTGGCGGCAGCCACGCCACCGCCGTCCGCGGGGATCAGTCCGCGATCACCTCGTCGGCGAACCGGCGGATCGCCCGGGTCCGGGCCTGCGGGTCCGTGCCGTCCTCCCCGTAGAGGTGCCACGGGGAGACCCGGACCTCGGTGACGCCGAGCTCCTCGAGGGCGAGCAGCTCCTCGACGCCGCGGACCGCGCCGAGCGAGACGTTGATCGCGAACGGGTCATCGGCGCGGCCGTGCTCGGCACGCAGCTCCCGCAGCCGGGAGATCGCGGCGGTCAGCTGCTCGGCGTCAGTGTTGACGGAGATCCAGCCGTCCCCGAGGCGCGCCGCACGGCGTAGGCCCGCGTCGCTGTGCCCACCGACGTAGAGCGGCACCGGCCGATCGGGAGCGGGGCTGATCATCAGCCGATCGAAGTCGTAGTGCCTGCCGTGGAATTCGACCCATTCCGGGCCGCGGCCCGCGCACACCGCCCGGATGATCTCGAGCGCCTCGTCGGTCCGCGCGCCGCGGGTGCGCATGTCGGTGCGGGTGAAGGCGAACTCCTCGGGGATCCAGGCCAGGCCGACCCCGATCTCGACGCGGTTGTCGGACAGCACGGCGAGCGTCGCGATCTGCTTGGCCGTCAGCAGCGGGTCCCGCAGCGGCAGCTTGAGCACGTTGGTGTAGAAGCGGATCCGGCTGGTGACCGCGGCCATCGACGCCATCGTGATGAACGGGTCCGGCATCGGCGTCTCGCCGGACCACATTCGCTTCCCGTCCGGCGAGTACGGGTACGGCGCGGACACGGTCTCCGGGTAGAACACCGAGTCCGGCAACGCGATCGAGTCGAAGCCGGACTCTTCCGCGGCGAGCACCGTCTCCCGGAGTTCGTTGGTGTCGATCATCGCGACCGGCAGCGACCACTTCATCGTCGCACCACCGTCGCCACGACGGCCTGGCTCGTCCGGGCCGAGGGCCTGGCGACCACCCCGGCTTCGGCAGTGTGTGGGCGGGCGGGCGATCGGTGCGTGTCCAACGACCGCACGCGGAAAGTGTGCAACACAACGTCAACGTACTCGCGCGCCGCAACGCCGGTGCCGACGCCCCGCCAGCAGGCGTCACCCGCGGGCAGAGACGACAAATGCGTTTCCGGATACGGAACAATTCGCCAGGTCACGAATTCACGACACCCCGTCGGATTGCGCGCTATTCGCTCGCGGTGTTTACTTGGCGACCTCACTATCGAAAGGGTCTCGATACATGTCGAATTCCATTCTCCGCCGCACCGCCGTCGCGGCCGCCATCACGGCGACCGCCGCCTGCGCGCTGCCCGCGGTCGGCACCGCGCTTCCCGGCTCCAGCGACGCCAAGGCAGGCCCGTTCTGCGCCTCGCTGTCCACCGAGAACACCCCGAACGGGTGGGGGGTCCCGTTCGAGGACGAGCAGGGCCAGAAGGCCAGCTACACCGCCGACCGCATCCTCGACGAGGACGGCGGCCTGGTGTTCTCGGTCACCGACTCGTCCGAGCGTCGGGCGTGGTACTCCGCGGCAGGCACCGCACCGGAGACCGTCACGCTCGCGGACATCGTCGACAAGGAGATCGGCTTCGCGGAGCGGGCCGACACCTCGCGGGCCTCGTTCCAGATCCGCCTGCTCGGCACCACCGGCGGCAAGTTCGACAACGGATTCACCACCCTGGTGTGGGTTGCCGCAGGTAACGACGCGGCGGACACCGCCGACGGCGCCCGGCACACCAAGCTGCAGGACGGCCTGTGGTGGAGCACCCAGAACATCGACGGCGCCCCGGGCCGGAAGGCGGTCCCGCTCGCCGACATCGCGAAGGCCAACCCGAACGCGACCGTCGAGCACTACGGCGTGAGCATCGGCACCGGCTCGACGAACATCACGACGCTCGTCGACGAGATCGTGTTCAACGGCTGCACCACCAACTTCGCGAAGAACGATCCGGAGCCCGGCACCGGCTCCGACTCCGGCTCGGACTCCGGGTCCGGCGGCGGTTCCAGCTCCGGTTCGCTGGGCAACCTGTTCGGCAGCTCCTAGCCGGCCGCCCCAGCATCACCAGGTGCCCGTCCCGGCTCGCCGGGGCGGGCACCTCCCATGTCGGGCCGGAAATACCGGAAATGCGCCCCACATTCGCCGGACCCCAAAATAGTGTCGTCGTTCGAATAAATGACACATCATTGTTCGTCAATTGAAAGCCCGTCGGCCTCCCGAATGACATTCCCTCGATCGCGTTCCTGACTCCCATTTCTGGCCGCCTGCGACCGCCGACGGAAATGGGTGCGGTCACCCATCCCCCGCGGGGCGGCGACCTCGGGCACACTGACCGTCATGAGTGAGCGCACCGAACCGGACGACGGTCGTGAGCGCCCCGCGGCCGAGCACACCCGTCCTTCCGGTGTCAGCGACGCCGCGGTGGCCGCGGCCGGGAGGCTGTCCGAGGCGCTCGAGACGGTCGAACGTGCCCGCGGCCAGCTGTACACCTTCCACCAGCTGATCGGCCACGCCGACCGCCAGCTCGGCGAGGCCGTCGATGCCCTCCGCGCCGCAGGCCACGCCGAGCTCGCCGCGGCCATCGACGCCGACCTCGTCGGCCGCAACGTGATCCCGGGCAGGTGGACGTTCCAGCTGGTCGAGGCGTTCGACGACGGCTACTGGACGGCGTTCCGGCGCTGGGACGCCGCCGCCCGCGACGCACTGCTCGGCGGCCGCAGGCACGTGCACGAGGCCGAAATGAAGGAGGCTCGGCGCACCCACGGCCGCCCGGGCCACGAGGCACGCCCAGCGGAAGGGGAATGACCATGGAGATTCTGAGCAGCCGGATCATCCTGCGCCCGAAGGACTATCCGCGGACCCTCGCGTTCTACCGGGACGCCCTCGGCTTGGCGATCGCCCGCGAGTACCCGGGCGGCACGGTGTTCTACGCGGGCCAGAACCTGATCGAGGTGGCGGGCCACGGCGGCAGCGACGTCGAGTCCACGTTCGAGGGCGCGGTCTGGTTGCAGGTCCGCGACCTCGACGACGCCAACGCCGAGCTGGTGTCGGCCGGGGTCCCGATCGTCCGGGAGCCGCGGCACGAGCCGTGGGGCCTGCACGAGATGTGGATCGCCGACCCGGACGGGGTCCCGCTGGTGCTGGTGCAGGTCCCCGCGGATCATCCGCTGCGCCGCGACACCCGCTGACCCCCCCGACCGACGACCGAATGCGCCGTTCACTCGATCTGATCGGATCGACTGAACGCTTCCGTTCACTCGATCTGATCGAGCGGATGTGCCGTTCGGTCGGCGGGCGCGGCGGCCTGCGACCGGTCCGGGCGGTGTGCCAGCGCAGGCCGGGCGAGGAGTTCGACGGCGAGCAGGGCCACCACCGCAACGAGGATGGTCACCACGACCACCGTCCCGGACGGGTACCGCCAGAACACCAACGCCGCCACCGCGACCGCGACGATCGCGAACCGCAGCGGCAGCCGGAACCGCGCGACCTGGGTCTCGACGCCCCGCGGTTCCCTGGTGCCGTCGGGCGCCCGCAGCCGGTCCATCACCCTGCCGTACCCGCCGCGGATCGCGGCGGCGGACGCCGACGGACCGGACAGGTAGCCGACCACCCCGAGCAGGACCGCCACCACGAACACCGCACGCAGCGTGGTGCGTAGCGGCTGGACGAGGGTGTCGAACAGGACCCCTGCCGCGTCCGGCGGCAGCACGTCCGCGGGCACCTGCCCGAGGTAGACGCCGCGGCCGACGGCGATCGCCACGGCGAGGATCCCCATCCCGATCGCGAGTGCGACCCCGACCAGGGACACCGCCCGCCTGCGCCCGCCGCGCGGGGCCATCCAAATCGCGAGCAACGCGACCAGCAGCGTCACCCATGGCAGCACCACTGATGCCTTGTCGAGCCAGCTCACCAGGCGCTGCGCCTTCACCAGGTCCGCGCTCTGGAAGATCACGAAGCTGGCGTCGACGTCCGGGAGTCGCTCGACGAAGGTGAATCCGCGCCCGACGAGGTCGGCCTTCACCGTGTCGATGATCGTCGCGAGCTTGATGCTCACCTGCCCCCTCTCGTCGACGGCAACGGCGCCCGAGTTCTCGCCGGTCGCGACCGACACCAGTTCCTCGTGCGCCTGCCGGTTCGCCTCGACCCACGTCGACTCGAACTGGCTGGACCCGACGAGTTTCGTCGCGGCGTTGTGCACGAACGACTGTGCCTGGCCCGCGATCACGGGGGCGAGACCGACCACGGCCTGCGGGACGCGGGGGGCGACCTCGGTCAGGGCAGTGAGCGCGTCCGCGGTCATCTGCTCGACGTCGACCCGCGTCATGATCTGGTCGGTGATCTGGTCGGCGAGCGCCGCCTGTAGGGCGGGGTCGGCCGCGAGCGGGGCCACCGTCTGCACATACCGGTCGGTGTCGAGCACCTGACTGCGCGCATACCGGGCCGCGACGGACCCGATCCCGAGGACCGCGACCAGGACCAGCAGCAGTCCGGCCGCCGTCCACCGCAGCGCCGACTGCCGCGTCGTCGCCGCGGCGGGTGCGGGCGCCGGGGCGCCGGCGCGGCCCGCCCGCAGCTCCGCGACCTCGCTGCGCAGCCGCTCGAGTTCGGCCCGCTCGTCGGGCGCCAACGGTTCATCCTGTCCGGTCCCGGCCATCACCGTCTCCTTCCGCCGCGGCTGCGCACCACGTCGACGGCACGCCGCGCGTCGGCAACCGATGTGGATCAGACCAGGTTTCGGGTCGCTCGCGGATCACCCTCGCCGGATGAGATCCCGCGTTCCGCCCTGCGCGGTGCCGCCGTCCGGAGGACAATCGTCGGGTCGGGAGCGGCGAGGTGGGTCCAATGACTGCTGGCGGTGCGGGAGGCACGACCCGGGGGTCGGCGCTGGTGCTGGCCGTCCTTGGGGCAGGCCAGTTCCTGATGACGCTGGACAGTTCGGTGATGAACGTGTCGATGGCGACGGTGGCGGCGGACCTCGGCACCACGATCACCGGGATCCAGACGGCCATCACCCTGTACACGCTGGTGATGGCGACGCTGATGATCACCGGCGGCAAGGTCGGGACGATCCTGGGCAGGCGTCGGGCATTCGGGGTCGGGCTGATCGTGTACGCGGTGGGGTCGACCACGACGGCGCTGGCCCCGAATCTGACCGTGCTGCTGATCGGGTGGTCGTTCCTGGAGGGGGTCGGTGCGGCGCTGATCATGCCCGCGATCGTCGCGTTGGTTGCGGCGAACTTCCCGCCGGAGCGGCGGACGACGGCGTACGGCCTGATCGCCGCGGCAGGCGCGATGGCGGTCGCGGCGGGGCCGTTGGTCGGCGGGGCGGTGACGACGTTCGCGTCGTGGCGGTACGTGTTCGCGGGCGAGGCGGTGATCGTGGTGGCGATCCTGCTGGTGCTGCGCCGGATCGCCGACGTCCCGCCGCAGCGGGTGAAGCTGGATCTGGTCGGCTCGGCGCTGTCGATCGCCGGCCTGGGCATGCTGGTGTTCGGCGTGCTGCGGTCGAGCGAATGGGGGTGGGTGTTGGCGCGTCCCGGCGGCCCCGAGGTCGTCGGCCTGTCGCCGGTGTTCTGGCTGATCCTCGCCGGCCTGCTGGTGATCGGGCTGTTCCTGCAGTGGCAGTCGCGGCTGACGGCGACCGGCAGGCAACCGTTGTTGGACGTGACGTTGCTCCGCAACCGTCAGCTATCGGGCGGGCTGACGATGTTCCTGGCCCAGTTCATGATTCAGGCAGGCGTGTTCTTCGCGGTGCCCCTGTTCCTGTCGGTGGTCCTCGAACTGAACGCGCTGGCAACCGGGGTGCGGCTGCTGCCGTTGTCGGTGGCACTGCTGATCGCCGCGGCCGGGATCCCGAAGGTGTGGCCGCAGGCATCGCCGCGGCGGGTGGTCCGGCTCGGCCTCGTCTCGATGCTGGCGGGCATCGTGATCCTCGCCGCTGGCATGGATCCCGGCGCGAACGCGGCGGTGGTCGCGGTTCCGATGCTGCTGATGGGTCTCGGGTTGGGTGCGTTGTCGTCGCAGCTGGGGGCGGTGACGGTGTCCGCGGTCCCGGACGAGAAGTCGCCGGAGGTCGGTGGCCTGCAAAACACGGCAACGAATCTCGGGGCGTCGCTGGGCACCGCGCTGATCGGGTCGGTGCTGATCGCGACGCTGAGCTCGTCGGTGGTCGCGGGGATCGAGACGAACCCGGCGGTCCCGGTGTCGGTGCAGCAGCGGGCGAGCACCGACCTCGCGGCCGGGGTGCCGTTCCTGTCAGACACCCAACTCCGGTCGTCGCTCGCCGACGCGGGGGTGCCGGCGCAGACGACCGACGAGATCGTCGCCGTCAACGCCGACGCCCGATTGGAGGCGCTGCAGGTTGCGTTCGCTCTCGCCGCGCTGATCACCGCAGGCGCGCTGGTCGCTAGCCGCCGCATCCCCCGCTGACCTGCGGCTCCGCCGACTGTGCGTGATTTTCACCCCGATCGGGGTGAAAATCACGCACCGGCGCGTCAGCGCGTCAGGGCCTCGGCGATCCGGTCGGACTGCGCCTGGCTCTCCATCAGCTGCCGCAGTAGCCACAGCCGCAGCACCCGGGAGACGGCGCCCGCGAGGTACAGGGCCGCGCCGATCACGGTGACGGCGAGCAGCGCCGTCGCCAGGATCTGATACGACGCGATGTTGCGCAGGTCGTCGAGGGTGAGCGAGGCAATGTAGACGATGAACGCCGCCGCCGCGCCGACCACCATCAGCACCAGGCCCGCGATGCGGGCCTTGCCGTCCCCTGCACCGGAATTGCCGGTCTTCAACTTCAACTCGGATACATCCTTCTTGAACTGGTCGCGACGTTCATCGGCAAGTGCGGTCATCGTCACCCTCCTAGGTAGCTGGTCGAAAGTTCACGGTCGATGTCGGTGGGGTTCCCGGTCCGGACCACCCGGCCCTGCAGCATCAGCGCCGCCGAGGTGGCGATCGGCAGGACCGCGCGAGCGAACTGCTCGGCGACGAGGATCGACAGCCCCTCCGCCGCGAGCCCACCGACGATGTCGTACATCTCGCTGACGACGCGGGGCGCGAGTCCCATCGAGAGCTCGTCGAGCAGCAGCACGGTCGGGGCGGTGCCAAGGGCGCGGGAGAGCGCGAGCATCTGCTGTTCGCCGCCGGACATCGATCCGGCGAGCTGACCCCGGCGCTTCCCGAGAATCGGGAACCGTTCGTACGCGACCGCTTCGAGATCCTTCAGTGCGGCACCGGTCCCGGTGGCGACCCAGAGGTTCTCGCGGACGGTCAAGTTGGCGAAGATGCCCCTGCCCTCCGGGATCGTGCAGATCCCGAGCCGGGCCAGGGCGGCCGCGTCGACGCCGTTGACGCAGCGGCCAGCGAGCCGGAACTCCCCGTCCGTCACCGGGAGGATGCCGGAGCAGATCTTCAGGGTCGAGGTCTTGCCGCCGCCGTTCGGGCCGAGCAGCGCGACCACGGCACCGGGGTGCAGTTGCAGGTCGACCCCGTGCAGCACCTCGATCGCCCCGTACCCGGCGCGCACCCCGGACAATTCGAGCAGCGGCGCCGGCTGCCCGGGGGTGGACGGGTCGGCCCCGATGGCAGGCGCGCTCATGCCACCTCCTCCGTTCCGATGTAGGCCGCGATGACCGCGGGGTCGTTTTGGATCTCGGTGGGTGTCCCGGACGCGATCAGGGATCCGTAGTCGAGCACGTGGATCCGGGAGCACACCCGCATCACCAGCGGCAGGTCGTGCTCGACGAGGCAGATGCCGAGCCCCTCCCCCGCGAGCCGCAGCAGCAGCTCCGCGAAGTCCTCGGTCTCCTGCTCGGTCTGCCCGGACGCGGGCTCGTCGAGGAGCAGCACCCGCGGTTCGGTCATCAACGCCCGCGCCACCTCGACGACCCTGGCCCGTCCGGTGGGGATGTCCGAGACATCCTGGTCGGCGACGTCGGTCAGCCCGGTCAGTTCGAGCAGCCGGTCGGTCTCGGCGGCGAGGTCCCGCCGCCGCCTGCTGCCGGTGCCGTGGATGTCACCGGCCACCCGCAGGTTGTCCCGCACCGACAGCGACAGGAACAGCTCCAGCCGCTGGAAGGTGCGGGCCAGCCCGAGCCGCGCCCGCTTGTACGGGGGCTTACCGGTGACGTCCCGCCCGTCGATCAGCACCCGCCCCGAGGTCGGCTTCTGCAACCCGGTGACGGTGTTGAACAGGGTCGTCTTGCCCGCGCCGTTGGGGCCGATCAGGCCGGTGACGGCGCCGGCGTGCACGGCGAGGCTGACATCGTTGACGGCGACGTGGCCGCCGAATCGGACGGTGACGCCCCGTGTTTCGAGGAGCGGTGTCGACCCGGACGGGGTGCTGGGGGTCGCTTCAGGAGACGGCATTGGTCGTCAACTCCTTCTCGGGTTCGGAGCCTGCGGTTGCCGCCGGCTCCTCGTCGACGGGGGCGGGGACTGCGGTGGCGGCGGGCACGGTTCCGGCGGGCAGGGCCGGGGCGGGCAGCCCCAGCTCCCGGTCCACCAGGGCGGTGGCCTCGGGTCCGTACGGCTCGTCGATCCCGATCCGCTCCGGGTCGAGCGGACGCCTGCGGGCGGCCTCCTCCGCCCCGAGCACCTCGGTCGGCATGACCATCTCCCCGACCACCGGCAACGCGAACACGGTGACGATGGTGATCGTGGCGAACCACCAGTTGTCCAGGACCCCGGTCAACGCGAGCAGGTAGGCGACCGCGACGACCGCGGCACCCCCGACCAGGACCGGCTTGGCGTTCCGCAGCTTGCGGTAGCCCTCGACCACCTGATGCACGCTGCCGGACGGGTTGTGGCCGACACCGATACCGATCAGCGCCGGGCTGACCGCGGCGAGGTTGCCGAGCAGCAGGTAGAGGCCCTCAAGGTCGGGCTGGGCCTTCGCCAGGTTGTTGAACGAGACCATGATGACCGAGAAGCCGACCCCGGCCATCACCCCGCCGAAGAAGGCGCCGCTGACGTAGCCGATGCCCGCGACGACGGTGAGCATCAGCAAGGTCAGGCTGATGATGATCGTGAACGTCTCGCCGGAGACCGAGCCCATCGCCGACGACATCAGGATGCCGCCGAGGCCCGCGATGCCCGCCGAGATCACGAACACGCTGAGCTTGAGCCGGACCAGGCTCTGGCCGAGCATCGCCGACGCGGCCGGGCTGTCCTTCATCGCCGTCAGCCTGCGGCCGTAGCCGCTGTTGCGCAGCGCGACGACGCCGACACCGAGCACCGCGAAGACGACGGTGGCGGTCATCAGGAAGGCGGTCGGGTTCGCCAGGTCGAGGGGACCGATCTGCAGCGGAGGGATCACCAGGTTGCCGCCGGTGAAGATCGAGAACTTCACCCCGAACAGCTCGTGCTCGGTGGTGTCCCGCAGCACCATGTTCGATAGGAACACCCCGAACGCCATGGTCGCCAAGGCCAGATACAGCCCCCGCAGGCGCAGCGCGGGCAGCGCGACCAGGCCGCCGACGAGCGCCGCGACGATCACGCCGAGGATCACGCCGACGATCGTGAGGCGTTGCGCAAGGCCCGATCCGGTGATGCCGAAGTGGTAGACGACGATCGTGGCGATCGCACCGAACGAGAGCGGGGCCAGGTTCATCTCCCCCGCATACCCGGTGAGCACGGTCAGCGACAGCGCGATGATCGCGAAGCAGACCCCGATGGTCAGGGTGGTCACCGCGGACTCGACCATCAGCTGCCGGATCAGGAAGACGATGGCGATCAGGGCGATGGCCCAGCCGATCGCCTTGCGTACCGACGGGACGTGGTAGCGCTCGCGGGTCCGCACGGCGGCGCCCCGGAGCCGGTCCTGCGGCAGCACGATCAGCACCACGAACAGCGCGATCATCGGCAGCGAGACCCGCAGATTCGATGTCCACGTCCAGGTGGACGGCGCGTACCCGAGCAGGTAGGTGCCGGCAAGGCCGAGCACGACGGCGCCGACGAAGGTGCGCGGGATGCTGCGCAGCCTGCCGAACATCGCGGCGGCGAAGGCGTCGATCACCAGCAGCGTCAGCAGGTTCGCCTCGAGGGTGCCGCCGCTGATCGGCGTGATCAGGATGCCGGCGAGGACGGCGAGCATCGAGCTCAGTGCCCAGGAGAACCCGGCGATCCGTTCCGGGTTGTGACCGCTCAGTCGCAGCAGGTCGGGGTCGTCGACGACGCCCCGCATCGTCGCGCCCATCCGGGTGCGAGTGAACAGCAGGCGCAGCCCGACCGCGATCGCGACGGCGGCGATCAGGCAGAGCAGCTCGTGCACGTGCACGGTGGCGCCGAGGAACGCGAACTTACTGTCGTCGCCGAAGAACATCGGCAGGGTGCGCGGTTCCTCCGCATGCCAGAACCACTGGGACAGGAACAGCATCCCGAGCATGATCGAGACGGTGACCACGATCTTGGTCACCTCGGCGGTGTCCCGCAGGCCCCGCATGATCAGGAAGTACAGGCCGAGCCCCATCAGCGGGCCGAAGATGCCGAGGACGATCAGCAGCGCCAGCGGCGTCGGCAGTCCCCAGCCGACGCTGAACTGCCAGTAGAGGAAGGCGCCGAGCATCGCCTGCGCGCCGTGCGCGAAGTTGAAGATGCCGGAGGTGTTGTAGGTGAGCACCAGCCCGGAGGCGGCGATCGCGTACACGGAGCCGAGCACGAGGCCCAGGATCGTGAACGTCACGAAAGTGTCCATGTGAGAACCCTTGGTCGAGTCCGGGGGCGGTGCGCCCTAGTGCCGCACCGCCCCCGTTGCGAATCCGTGTGTGCTGACCGGTCCGGTCAGACCTGCGGCGTGATCACGTTCGGTCCGAGGTACTTGGTGGAGATCCGGTCCGGGCCGAGTTCGGTGCCCCAGGTGGAGGGATCCGTCTTGACCAGGTAGGCGGAGTCGCACGCGAACTCGCCCTTCTCCGCCGGGAACGCCTGCGTGTAGGTGTCGCCGTTCAGCTCGACCAGCAGCCCGCACTCGGAGGGCATGTTCTTGCCCGGGTCGGTTGCGGCGTGCAGTCCGCCTGCATCCCAGTCATGCACCTGGGAGAGCTCGGTGATCATGCACTGCCGGGTCAGGTCGGATCCGCACTCGTCGGCGGCGGTCGCCCACAGCAGGAACGAGGACGCGGCCTGCATGCCGAGCAGCGCGGTCTTGCCGCCCTCCGCCTCAACCAGCTCGACGTACTTGCGCACGGCGGGCGACTCGTCGGCGTTTTCCAGCATCTGGAAGGTCATGCCCGCCTTCAGCCCGTCGAGGATGCCGCTGTCCGCGTTGAACTGCTTGGCCGCGGTGCCATACCAGGTGGCCTCGCCGACGATCTGCGCGTCCAGGCCCACCTGGTCGAGCGCCTTGAAGAAGTTGAACTCGTTCGGGACCGGCGAGCGGGAGGTCCACAGCGCCTCGACGCCGCACTGCTTGTACTTCTCGGCGAACGGAACGTAGCTCGGCTCCCCCTGGTAGTTCAGGGTGACGCCGCAGTCCTTCGGCGTGTAGCCGGCGGCCTCGGCGATCGAGCGGACCTTGCCCAGCGAGGAGATGATCGTCGGCATGGTGGAGCCGACCAGGTCGAGCCCGTCCTTGAGCTCGGGGTTCAGCTCGGCGACCTGGAACAGCCCCGACCCGTTGGCGTAGTCGACCGGGAACGGCACGCCCTGGTAGGTCATCGGGCCGTTCGCGGCGTCCGGGGAGACGGTGAAGCCGGGGACCGCCGCCATGTTGCAGGCGACCCGGGTCTGCTCGGCCGTCTGGTCCATCGCGAAGCCGTGGCCGACCATCATGAACTCGGACCGGCAGGCCTCCTGCATGACCGTATTCGCGTTCGTCATCGCGGCGTCGTAGTCGGTGCCGACGATGGTGCGGCCGTTGATGCCGCCCTGCTCGTTGCACCAGTCGATCATCGCGGAGACGGCGTCGGACATTTCCTTGTTCAGGCCGGGGCTCTGCGCGTAGCCGCGGTCGTCGCCGTACCCGATCTTGATCTCGGTGTCAGTGACACCCTGATCGGTGGCGCCCGAGGCGTCGCCGTCCCCGCACGGGGAGTCGAGGGTCCCGAACTGGGTGTCGGAGTTGGACGCGGCCTGCGCGTCGCCACTTCCGCCCGAGGTCGGGATGCCGACGTCGCCGCCGCGTTCGGTGGCGCAGGCCGACACCAATGCGGCCGACAGGGCGAGAGCCGCGACGAGTTTCGCGGACGTGCGGGGTTTCACGATCGGTGTCTCCGTTCTTGGAACGCGGTCGAGATGCACAAGGCGCAGAAAACGTGTTCTGCGTCACTCGATGCGGGGACGGTAGCCAGGCGCCACCTCCCGCAACCGCCCATTCCCGGTGAGTGGGACCGGACCGTGAGTTCCGCCACATCGCCGCGCTTCGTGTGACCGGGGCCATCGCGCTGCGGTTCCGGATCGGACCCGTCCGCGCCGGTAAACGGGCAGGCAGCGGGGCGCAGCGACTGTGCCGAACGGCACCCGCGAGCAGCCCCTCGTGAACTCGACTTTTACGCCCTCGTAACGGAGGATGAAGGCTTGTGAACGCGGAACTCATCGTTCTTCTCGTCGTGGTCGTCACCGCCCTCGGGTTCGACTTCACCAACGGCTTCCACGACACCGGGAACGCGATGGCCACCTCCATCGCGACCGGGGCACTCCGACCAAAAGTCGCGGTGGCGCTGTCCGCAACCCTGAACCTGGTCGGCGCGTTCCTCTCGGTCGAGGTCGCCGCCACCGTCGCCAAGGGCGTGGTCAATCTCAGCTCGACCGGCGGTGAGGATCTGCTGATCATCGTGTTCGCCGGGCTGGTCGGCGGCATCCTCTGGAACCTGCTGACCTGGCTGTTCGGCATCCCGTCGAGTTCCTCGCACGCACTGTTCGGCGGCCTCATCGGCGCCGCCATCGCCGGCATCGGGGTGAACGGTGTCGAGTGGGCCGGGGTGCTGAGCAAGGTGATCGTGCCCGCCCTGCTTGCCCCGGTCGTCGCCGGCCTGGTCGCGGTGTGCGGCACCTGGCTGATCTACCGGATCACCCACGGGGTGGACGAGGGCACGAAGGAGCGGGGGTTCCGGCTCGGGCAGGTCGGCTCGGCCTCCCTGGTCTCCCTCGCACACGGCACCAACGACGCCCAGAAGACGATGGGCGTGATCTTCCTTGCGCTGGTCGCACACGGCACCATCACCGCCGACACCCCGATGCCGTTCTGGGTCAAGTTCAGCTGCGCGGTCGCGATCGCGCTCGGCACCTACCTCGGCGGCTGGCGGGTGATCCGCACCCTCGGCAAGGGCCTGGTCGAGATCGCCGCCCCGCAGGGCATGGCCGCCGAGGCGTCGTCAGCGGCGATCATCCTGACCTCGAGCCACCTCGGCCTTCCGCTGTCGACGACGCACGTCGCGACCGGATCGATCATGGGCTCGGGCGTCGGCCGCCGGGGTGCAGAGGTCCGCTGGGGGGTCGCGGCCCGGATGGGCGTCGCCTGGCTGATCACCCTGCCGTCCGCCGCCCTCGCCGGCGCCCTCTGCTGGGGCATCGCGCACCTGATCGGCGGGCTGCCCGGCGTGCTCGTCGTGTTCGCGCTGCTGCTCGCGCTGTCCGCGCTGATGTACCTGCGGTCGCGGCGCCAGCCCGTCGACCACAGCAACGTCAACGCCGAGTGGACCGGCAAGCTCGAGCCGGAGGCCGCGCCGGCCCTGCCCGCCACCGCGGACGCCCTCCTCGCCGACCTCGACGCCGCCGTCGTCAAGGACATCCCCGCCCCGCCGACCGCGAAGCCGGCCACTCCGCAGGCCACCCGCGCCGAGCCCGCCGACAACGTGTCGGCCTGACGGACGGAGAACACCGATGGACCTGTTGACGAAGACCGCCGAATCGCTGTGGCAGGTGATCCTGGTCGGCCTGCTGCTCGGCGCAGGGCTGCCCGCGCTGTTCGCGTTCGGACTGCGGCTGCTCGGATCCGGCAACGCCGCGCCGGTCGCCGACGGCGGCGACGCAGCGACGCGCAGACCGCTGATGGTCGCCGCCGCTGCCGTGTGCTTCGCGGTCGTGGTGATCGCGATCGTCACCGGCATCCTGTTCATCATGGCCGACTTCCTCGATCACACCTTCGGCGTCGAACTGTTCTAGCGTCGCTCCTGGCGCCGACCACCCGGTCGGGCCGTCACGTCGAGAGGCAGGGTGTGTGACCACCACGAAAGCAACGTTCCCGCTGTCGGTCGTGAAGTGGCTGCGCGCCGGGTACCCGGAGGGCGTTCCGCCGAAGGACCGGATCCCGCTCGTCGCGCTGCTGTACCGACAGATGTCCAGCGAACAGATCAAGGACGTCGCCGTCGCGCTCGCCGAGGAGGCCGGGCGGGCGCAGGATCCGACGATCACCCGCGCCGAGATCGGTGACCTGATCGAACAGGTCACCGCGACCGAGCCCTCCGCCGAGGACATCACCCGGGTCGCGGCCGTGCTGGTCGCGGCCGGCTGGCCGCTGGCGGATGCCACGTCCGAGGACACCTGACGAAAGGGGGTATCCCGTGAGCCGTCCACCGTTCCTGGCCTCGATCATCGGCTGGCTGCGGGCCGGGTACCCGAACGGTGTGCCCGAGCAGGACTACGTACCGCTGATCGCGCTGCTGCGGCGGCGCCTGTCCGATGACGAGGTACGCACCGTCACCGATGCCCTGCTGCTGCAGGGCCAGGACACCATCGACCGCGTCGACATCGGGGTCCTGATCACGAAGGTCACCGACGAGATGCCGCTCGAGCCCGACATCGCCCGCGTCACCGCGCACCTGACGGCGGGCGGCTGGCCCCTCGAGGGCCCGTCCGAGCGGGCCTAGGGCAGCATGGGGCGGGTGAGTCCCGTCCTGCAGTCCCTGCCCGTCCCGGCCGGATCGGCGGTGCTCGACCTGCTTCCGGTGCTCGATCGGGCGCTCGCAGGCGACGGCCCGGCGCTGCTGCCCGTCCCCGCCGGTGACGACCGCGAAATCGCCCGACTGTCCGACGCGTTGGCTCCGGGGGAGCCGATCGACGACGGCGTCGCGCTGGTGGTGGCGACGTCCGGGAGCACCGGCGTCCCGAAGGGCGCGCAACTGTCGCCAGCGGCGCTGCACGCCAGCGGCGCCGCCACCCATGACCGGCTCGGCGGGCCGGGTGCGTGGCTGTTGACGCTGCCCGCCCATCACATCGCGGGCCTGCAGGTGCTGCTGCGCGGGCTGCTGGCGGGCACCGAGCCGGTGGTCGTCGACGTCTCTCACGGTTTCGACCCCGCGACGCTGCCCGCGGCGGTTGCCGCGCTGCACGGGCCGCGGCGGTACACCTCGCTGGTCCCGACCCAGCTGGTCAAGGCGCTCGGCGACCCCGAGGCGACGGCGGCCCTCGCCGACCTGGACGCCGTCCTGCTCGGCGGCGCCGCGACCCCGGCACCGCTGCTGGCCCGGGCGGAGGCGGCGGGGATCACCGTGGTCCGCACCTACGGGATGAGCGAGACCTGCGGCGGCTGCGTATACGACGGCGCCCCCCTTGACGGGGTGCTGGTGCGGATCGACACCGATGCGCGGGTGCTGCTCGGCGGCCCGATGCTCGCGTCCGGGTATCGGCGCCTGCCGACCCACCCGGCGTTCGCCGAGCCCGGCTGGTTCCGCACCGACGACGCGGGTGTTGTCGTGGACGGGACACTGCGGATCCTCGGCAGGCTCGACGAGGCGATCTCCACCGGCGGGCTCACGATCGTCCCGCAGGTGGTCGAGGCGGCGCTGGCGACCCACCCGGAGGTCGCCGAGGTCGCGGTGTTCGCCCTCCCCGACACCCGCCTGGGGCAGCGGGTCGCGGCGGCGGTCGTCCCGGTCGCGGGCACCGCCCCGACGCCAGAGTCCCTGCGGGAGCATCTGGTTCGCACCCTGGACGGCACCGCGGCGCCCCGCGAGGTGCACCTGCTGGCGGCGCTGCCGCTGCGCGGCCCCGGCAAGGTCGACCGCCGCGCGCTCACCGCCCGGTTCACCCCCAAGGGTTGAACGGGGGTTCATGCGTCGTTTCCGCCCGCGGGCCAGCGCATGAACCCCCGTTCATCGCTTGCGGAGGGCATGCAAGGGCGGTGCAAGGGTCGTGCAAGCGGGGACGCGGACAGTGGCGTCAGCACTCGATCCGAAAGGACACCCCGCATGACACACTCGACTCCCCCCGCCATTGAGGCGGACGGACTCGTCAAGCGCTTCGGCACCCACACGGCCGTGGACGGCGTCAGCCTGACCGTCCCCACCGGCACCGTCTACGGTGTGCTCGGCCCCAACGGCGCGGGCAAGACCACCACCATCCGGATGCTCGCGACGCTGCTGCGACCCGACGCGGGCCGCGCGGCCGTCTTCGGGCACGACGTCACCGCGGCACCGACCGCGGTGCGGTCGCTGATCGGCGTCACCGGGCAGTACGCGTCGGTCGACGAGGACCTGACCGCGACCGAGAACCTGATGATCTTCTCCCGACTCCTCGGGCTGAGCCGCGCGGACGCCAAACGCAAGACCGCCGAACTGCTCGAGGAGTTCGCGCTCACCGACGCCGCGAGCAAGGCGCTCAAGTACTTCTCCGGCGGCATGCGGCGACGCCTCGACCTCGCCGCCAGCCTCATCTCACGCCCGCCGCTGCTGTTCCTCGACGAACCGACCACCGGCCTCGACCCGCGCACCCGCGCCCAGATGTGGGACACCATCCGGCGGCTCGTCGCCGAGGGGTCGACGGTGCTACTGACCACGCAGTACCTCGACGAGGCCGACCAGCTGGCGGATCGGATCGCGGTGATCGACCACGGCCGGGTGATCGCCGACGGGACCGCGGACGAGCTGAAGGCGTCGGTCGGGACGTCGTCGCTGCAGCTGAGCCTGGTCGACCGCGCCGACATCGAGGCCACCCGCGCCCTGCTTGCAGGCGCGTTGGGCGTGGAGGTCGTCGTCAGCCCGGAGGCCGCGCGGCTGACCGCACCGCTCGCCGACACCTCGATCACACCGGAACTGCTGATCCGATTGCGCGACAACGGGATCGGCGTCGACGAGATCACGGTGAGCAAGCCCAGCCTCGACGAGGTCTTCCTCGCCATCACCGGACACGACGCCGACGCCGACGCCGACGCCGACAGGAGCGCAGCATGACGACCACCCTCGCCACTCCGGCCACCACCGCCCCGCCGCTACCCGCCGCCCGCACCGTCGGGCTCCGCGACACCGTCGCCCAGTCCCTGACCATGGCCCACCGCGGCCTGATCAAGGTCAAGCACAACCCCGAGCAGCTGTTCGACGTGGTGGTCCAGCCGATCATCTTCACGGTGATGTTCACCTACATCTTCGGCGGCGCCATCTCCGGCGACATCGCCTCCTACCTGCCGATCATCATCCCCGGCATCCTGGTACAGACGGTGATCACCGCGTCGATCGTCACCGGAACCCAGCTGCGCGAGGACATGGATAAGGGGGTCTTCGACCGCTTCACTTCGCTGCCGATCGCCCGGATCGCACCGCTCGCTGGCGCGCTGCTGTCCGACATGGTGCGGTACGCGATCGCGTCGACCATCACCTTCGCGATGGGCTACGCGATGGGCTTCCGCCCCGGCGGCGGGATCGTCGGTGTCGTTGCCGCGGTGCTGCTGGTGATGGTGTGCGCCTTCGCAATCAGCTGGATCTTCGCGCTGATGGGGGTGCTGATGAGCAAGGCATCGAGCGTGCAGGGCATCTCGATGCTGGTGCTGTTCCCGCTGACGTTCATGTCGAACGCGTTCGTTCCCGCCGACACCATGCCCGGCTGGATGCAGACGTTCGTGTCACTGAACCCGGTCTCGCACATCGTCACCGCGGTCCGCGAGCTGCTGTCCGGCGGCCCGGTCGGGATCGACCTGGTGTGGGCGCTGGTCGGCGCCGCGGTCATCGTCGCGGTCTTCGCTCCGATCACGATGCGCGCCTACATGCGGAACGCCTAGCCGCACTCCGGATCCCGGCTTCGGCGGGACGCTCACCCGCGGGTGCGGAATGCGTCCAGGATCTGTCGCCGGGCCCGGCTCCTCGGCAGGCCCGCCACCGCGGCAAGGGCGGCGTCGACTCGGTCGGCGCCGACCTCCGCGCGGGCCCGCTCCAGGTGCCGGGACACCTGCATCACCGGGAAGTCCTGCCGCGGTGAGACTCTCGTCGACAGTGCCAGCAGCCGCAGCCCGGCGTCCGGGTCGCCGGTCGCGATGTCGAACCCGCCGACCGCACAGGCCACCGCCCCGGTCTGCGGGAGATCCGGGTAGCCCGCCGGACCGAGCTGGGTCAGCACCCGCTCGGTGAAGGCGGCGACGATGTCGGCCACGGCCCCGGCCCGGCCGGCCAGTACATGGGCGTCGACAGCCGCGGACATCACCATCAACCCGAACGGGTCCGGGGTGTCCCCGGCGCCGGGCTCCGGTCCGCCCTCCAACCCCAGCGCCCGCCGGTACCCGCGCAGCCCGGCCTCCACCTCTCCGGCCGCGAGGTCGATCTCGGCGCGGGCCGTCGCGAGCACCGCGGCCCCGCGCCGGTCCTCGAAGCGTCCGGGGGCACCGCTCGCGATCTCGGCCAGGTTCCCGGCCCGCTCCAGTTCGCGGCGGGCCTCGTCGACGCGGCCGAGACCGACCAGGACGGCGGTGAGATAGGTGCGCGAGGCCAGCGCCTCGTCGTACGCGCGCAGCTGCCCCAGCAACTCCACGCCCTCCCGGTAGTACCCGAGGGCCTCCTCGTAGTTCGCGGCCTGCGCCGCGAGACTGCCGAGATGTTGACACACCATCGACAGCGTCCAGACCTGACCGGACTCCCTGGCGAGCGCCAACGCGGCCAGCGCGTCGACCCGCGACCCGTGCAGGTCCCCGTTGTTCTCTCGCAGGTTCGCGCGGGACATCAGGGCAGCACTGCGGGCGGCAGGATCGGGATGCCGGACACCCTCCGCGAGGATCCGCGCCGCCCCCGCACCTCCCGCGGGCAGGGTGAGCAGTGCCGCACTCAACACCAGGACTGGGTCGAGATCGGTTCGGGTCCGGACGATCTCACGCAGCCGTACCCGGGTCGTTGCCAGCATCCGTACCGACCCGGAGAAGGCCGCGGTCCCGGCAACGAGGACGTGGCACAGCGCCAGACTGTTCCCCGGGACCCCCGCCAGCCGGCCGTCGCGGGGGTCGACGGCGAGGATCCGGGGAGCCCAGGCCAGCACCTCGGACTGCGAACCGCGCAGCGACCACAGCATCCCGAGGACGGATAACACCCCGACGACGACATCGTTCGCGTCGACCTCCGCGGCCCGCCGGAGGACGGCGAGCAGGTTGTCGTGTTCCGCCTCGACCATGGCGGTCACCGCGATCTCGTCGCCATCGAGGAAACCACGCATTGCGGCGGAACAGAATTCGCGCGCCCACCCGAAGGTGCGCGCCTCCACCTCGTCGACCTCCCCTGCCTCCGCGAGCCGTTCCTCGCCGAACTCCCGCACGGTCTCGAGCATGTGGTAGCGCAGGCCTGCCCGGTCGGTTCCCTCGACCACCGTCAGCATCGACTGACCGACCAGGCCCTCCACCGCGTCCGCCGCGTCGGTCACCGCACCCCACTGCGCGACCAGCATTGCGGCCTCGCCCGTGACGCCGCCGGGGAACCGGCACAGGCGGCGCAGCGCCGCCTGCTGCCCGGACCCGAGCAGATTCCAGCTCCAGTCGATCACGGCGCGCAGCGTGCGGTGCCGTTCCGGCGACGTCCGATCCCCGGACCGCAGCAGCGTGAACCTGTCGGTGAGCCGGGTGTTGATCTCCGCCACGCTCATCGTCCGGACCCGGGCGGCCGCCAATTCGATGGCCAGTGGGAGTCCGTCGAGGGTGCGGCACAATCGCGCCACCTCCCGCGGGTCCAGCCGTACCGACGGTCGCACGGCCCGCGCCCGGGTCCGGAACAGTTCCGTTGCCGGGGAACCGCTCTCGTCAACCTCAAGCGGCGCAAGCGGATACACCACCTCGGCGTTGATCGCCAGCGGCGCACGGCTGGTGGCCAACACCGTCACCCGGTCACTTACCGCGACGAGGTCCGCCACCACCGCTGCGACGTCGTCGATCAGGTGCTCGCAATTGTCCAGAATTAGCAGCGACGGCCGCGCGGACAGCGCGTCCCGCAGCCGATTCCGCGCGTCGTGGATCCGGGCGCGGGTCAGGCCGGCACCCGGCGTCAGCTCGATCTCGCTGAGCCCCAGGGTCGCGCTGATCGCGCCGATCACGTCGGCGCCGCTGCGCAGCGGCGCCAGTTCGACGAGTGCGACCGGGAGGTCGGCGGCGGCGCGCAGTCCGATCGCGTGCGCGAGCCGGGTCTTCCCGGTGCCGCCGGGACCGAGCAGGGTGACCACCCGGGCCGCGGCAAGCAGGTCGTCGACCGCATCCAGGTCCGCATCGCGGCCGAGCAGCGCGTTCGGCGCCGCCCGCAGCCCGACGGCGGAGGGAACCGGCTCGGCCGCCCCCGGCAGCGGTTCGGCTACCGCGGGCACCGCCGATCCGGCGGCCCTGGCCTGCCCGCCGAACGTCGGCGCGGCCCCGGTCAGCACCGCGGCGTTGAGCTCCACCAGCCGGGGCGACGGGTCGGTACCGAGCCGGTCGGCGAGCCGTTCCCGCAACCCGGCGAAGACGTCCAGCGCCTCGTTCGCCAGACCCAGTCCGGCGAGCACCAGCATCAACTGCCCGTGCGCCTGCTCGTCCAGGGGCGACCGGTCCGCTGCTGCTCGCGCCAGCGGCAGCGCCTGCCGCAGGTCACCGGCGGTGACCAGCGCGGCGAGCAGGGCCGCGTCCAACGCCGCCCTGCGCTGCGCCGCCTCCTCGACGAGCTCGCGGGCGGGCGCACCGGCCGGCAGGTCCGCACCGGGCTCGCCGCGCCACAACGCCTGCGCGGCCCGGACGGACTCCGCAGCAGCGCGCGGGTCGCCGTCGGCGAGGTGCTGCTGTGCCGCCTGCTCGAGGACACGCGCGAGGGTCAGGTCCACCTGCGTCCGGGTCAGCACCAGCCGGTAGCCGTGGGCGGTGCTCTCCACCGCACCGTCGGGCAGCGCGGACCGCAACCGCGAGATCTGGGTGTGCAGCGCATTCGTCGGGGACCGCGGCGGGTCATCCCCCCACACGTCCTCGATCAGGGCGGATGCGCCCCGCACCCGCCCCGGTGTGCGCGCCAACGCGACCAACAGGGTGCGGGCCCGGGGGCCCGGCAGCGGGACCAGGGATCCGTCGCGTCGCGTCGACACCGCACCGAGCAGGGCCACCACCAGATCGGTGGACACGTCCGGGCCGGGGTCGTTCACAGGGGGGTGCACCGGCGCCCATGCTAGCCACCCCGACGGGTCCGGGACCGGATGGTGACAGGATCGCAGGCATGGCTTCTGTTTCCGAATGGATCTCCGGCGCCCGACCGCGCACCCTGCCGAACGCGATCGCCCCAGTGCTCGCGGGCACCGGCGCGGCGGCGTCGATCGGCGGCGCCGTGTGGTGGAAGGCGTTGCTGGCGCTGCTGGTGTCGATGGCCCTGATCGTCGGCGTCAACTTCGCCAACGACTACTCCGACGGGATCCGGGGAACCGACGACGAGCGGGTCGGCCCGCTCCGTTTGGTCGGGTCGAGGCTCGCGTCGCCCGCCGCGGTCAAGGGTGCGGCGTTCGCCTGCTTTGGGGTCGCCGCCGTCGCGGGCGTCGTGCTGGCGCTGGTGTCGGCGTGGTGGCTGATCCTGGTCGGCGCGGCCTGCATCGTCGGCGCCTGGTATTACACCGGCGGGTCGAAGCCGTACGGGTACAGCGGGTTCGGCGAGATCGCGGTGTTCGTGTTCTTCGGGCTGGTCGCCGTCCTCGGCACTCAGTTCGTGCAGGCAGGCCGCGTCGACTGGGCCGGGACGGTGACCGCGGTCGCGGTCGGCTCGTTCTCGTCCGCGGTGTTGGTCGCGAACAACCTGCGCGACATCCCCACCGACACCGAGTCCGGCAAGCACACCCTCGCGGTGCGGCTCGGCGACGCCCGGACCCGCACCCTGCACCTGGCGCTGCTCGCGGTGCCGTTCGTGGTGACGCTAGCTCTCGTCGCGCGCACCCCGCTGGCCCTGCTCGGCCTGCTGGCGCTGCCGTTGGCGGTGAAGGCGAACGCCCCGGTCCGGTCCGGCGGCCAGGGCCTCGCCCTGATCCCGGCGCTCGCCGGAACCGGGGCCGCGATGCTCGTCTGGGGTGCGGCGACCGGCCTCGCGTTGTGGCTCGGCTGACGCTCGCGCGCGCCGACGGCGGGTCGGCTCAGCGCTTGCCGCCGGGAACCACGGCGGTGAGCACGAAGTTGACCACCGAGATGATCAGCGCACCCCACACCGCGGTCCAGAACCCGTCGACGGAGATGCCCAGCGAGGTCGATTCGGTGATCCAGGCCGTCAGCAGCAGCATCAGCGCGTTGATCACCAGCGTGAACAGCCCGAGCGTGAGGATCAGCAGCGGCAGGGACAGCAGCTGCACGATCGGCTTGACGAACGCGTTCACTACGGTGAACACCAGCGCGATGAACGCGATCACGACGACCTGACTGACGTCGTCCTTGGTGGCGATGTCGATGCCGGACACCCATTCCGACGCCAGCCAGATCGCAATCGCGTTGATCACCAGACGCACCAAGAAACTCATGCGCCCATGCTGACACACGAGAGGCTCCGGACGGGACCGATGATCCGACTCGCCATCGCCGCCGACCTGTCCGCGCTGCCGGCCATCGAGGTCGCCGCCGGGCACCCGTTTCGCGCGCTCGGGATGACGGCCGTCGCCGACGACGCGCCGCCGACGATCGCTGGACTCGAGCGGTATCGGCGCGCGGGCCGGCTGTGGGTCGCCACCGCCGCCTCCCCAGCATCGAGTGAACGGAAGCGTTCAGTCGATGAGATCGACCGAATGGTCCATTCGCTCGCCCGGTCGCAGGTCGGCCGGTCCGACGGCACCGCCGTGGGCTACGCGTGCGCCGAGGTCGTCGACGGCGGCGCGCATCTCGAGCAGGTGTCGGTGGATCCGCGCTGGTCGGGCCGTCGCCTCGGCGCGGCACTGATCGAGGCGGTCGCCGCGTGGGCGGTCGACCGGGGCGACCGGCGGCTGACGCTGACCACGTTCGTCGACGTTCCGTGGAACGCGCCGTACTACCGGCGTCTCGGTTTCGAGCCGATCCCGGACTCCGACCTTGGCCCGCAGTTGCGGGCGGTCCGGGCCGCCGAGGCCGCGCACGGCCTCGACGCCTGGCCCCGGATCGCGATGCAGCGTCCCCTGAACCCCAGCCACCTGACCCGCACCCCCTGAACCATTGAATGGGGGTTCATGTGTCATCCGCCACCCGGAAGTGACGCATGAACACCCATTCAACGAATGGGTGCGGGTCAGGCCGCGCGGTCGAGAAGGTCGATCACCCGACGACGCAGCTCGGCTGGCTCGACATGAGGGGCGATCTCGTCGATGACGGCGGGATCGGCGCAGCGCAGCAACCCCAGCAGGAGGTGTTCGGCGCCGATCGCGGGATCTTTGCGGGCCAGTGCCTCGCGCAGCGACAGCTCGATCGACTTCTTCGCGCCTGCGGTGAACGGGACGTGCCCGGTGCGGCGGGCGAACCAGCCGCGCCGCTCGTCGACACCGTCGACACCGTCGAGTGCATCGGCGCCGAAGCTCGATTCGATGCTGACCCGGACCGCGTCGAGGTCGATGCCGATCGAGCGCAGCGCCTCAGCATCGACGTCGCCGAGTGGACGGTCCGCGGTCCCGTCCACGAGGTGCACCCGGACCGCCGCATGGGTCAGGCCGGTGTCGGCGCAGAGCTGTCCGAGTGGTGAGTTCGCCTCAACGACGAGCACGCCGAGCAGGACGTGTTCGGCGCCGATCCGCGGGGACGCGAGGCCCTTGGCCTCCCCTTGGGCCCGAACGACCGCGGATCGGGCCGCGCCGGTGAACCGTTCGAACATCTCATCTCCTCCTGTTGTGCTTCTGGTGCACGGCCTGCCTACTGACCTCGAGGGAGTCGGCAATCGCCTGCCAGGACCAGCCCTGATCGCGGGCGTTCTGCACCTGCACCGCCTCGAGCCGTTCGAGCAGCCTGCGCAGCGCCAGCACGGCCCGCAGGCCGATCTTCGGGTCGGGGCTGCCCGCTGCCGCCGCGAGATGCGTTGCCTCGGTCATAACGTCAATCTACGTTGACATCCCCCGACATGTCAATGAAAGTTGACATGGCGGGGCGGCGCTACCGTGGACGGGACTTGGACGCCCATTCAGAAGGAGATCCCATGGCACTGAGCAAGACCGCCGCATCCGCCATCGCCGCCAGCGGACTCGTCGGCGGCTACGCCGTCGCCCGGCAGACCGGCAACCGGCCGCTCGGCGGCGCGGTCCTCGCCGCGGCCGGGGCCGTCTGCGCCACCCACTGGGCGCGCACCTCGGGCCCGGGCCGGACCGCGGTCCTGCTCGGCACCTACGTCGGCGCGTTCGGCGCCTCGCATCCACTGGCCAAGAAGATCGGCGCCTGGCCGTCGGTCGGGGTCGTCGCGGCAGGCACCGCGGCCGCCGCGCAGCTGATCAGCAGGTGACGGCGCCGAGGTCCCGGACGGTTCAGGCGCCGAACTTCGGCGTGATGTGCGCGACGACCGCATGGATGGTGCCGTCCGGAATCTCGAACGTCTCGACGATCTCGACGGTCATCAACGTTGCGCCCGCGATCCCGGCGTCGAGCAGGTAGCGGGTCGACACCACGTCCCCCTGCTCACTGAGTTCCAGGTCGCGGATGCCCTGGATCACGCGGTACTGCGGGCCGTGGGTGAGGTCCCACGCCATCTGCGCACCGGTGAAGCCGGTCTTCAGGCCCGCCTCGACCCGGGTGGCGCCCGGCGCGAACGCCACGTCCGATGCGTCGTGGGAGAGCAACGCATCGATGTAGGCGCGGGCGACGGCCTCCCGCTCGCTGTCGACGCGACCCGGATCAGCCGAGACGGCGGGACCGGCGGCAGCGGTGCCCGCGGTCGCGATCACGGCGGAGACGGCGACAGCGGCCCCGATGGCGGACAGGGCGAGGACTCGACGGGAGGTGCGCATACCCGGCAGCGTAGCGAGAACACGTTCCAGTGGTGATCACTATGTGGCCACCATCGGCCGATTTCGCGGCCGCCCCCCACCGGGGTGCGTGACGATGGACGGGCAGGACACGTTCCGGGGCCGACCCGGCCTCGAGGGATTCGACCCAGACGCACGAGCACCTCGACTCGAACGGATCACCGCCATGCGCACCCTTCCCCGCCTCGCCGCGACCGCCGCCCTGACCTCGATCGCGGCGTTCGGCCTCACCGCGCCTGCTGGCGCGACGCCGCCGCAGGGCGTCACCGCGGACACCCTCGCCGAACTCGAGCTCGCGCCGTCCCTGCTGCCGCCGCCACCGCCCGGACACACCGCCGTGCCGGACGAGACCGAGGGGACGCTGCGCCGGCTCGTCATCGCGCCGGGCGGCAGCACCGGCTGGCACCGCCACGGGGGCCATGTCCAGGGCCTCGTCGTGTCGGGCACCCTGACGCGGGTGCTGCCCGACTGCTCGCGGGTCACCTCGCCCGCGGGAGCGTGGGTCACCGAGGACCCGGGCGGCGACCATGTCGGGCTCAATCTCGGCCCCGACCCCGTCGTTCTCCTCGTCACCTACCTGCTGCCGGACGACGTCCCGTTCGCCGAGGATGCCCCGGCACGCTGCCCGGCTTGACCTCAAGTTCACTTTAGGTTCTACGGTCGGCTGCACGCCGGGCATGTCAGAGCCTGCCCGTAGCGTTGCACCGACCAGACGAATCGAGGGGGACGGCAGTGAACAGCACGGTCAGGAATGGAGCCCGGTCATGAGCATGGAATCGGTCGCCTGGAACTCGATGTACCGGATGATGCACGCCCAGGACGACCGGCGTCCGTTCTCGATGGCCACGGTGCGGCGGATCCTCGGCTTCGCGACACCGCACCGCCGCAAGATCACGCTGTTTCTGCTGGTCAGCGTCGCGACCGCGGCGCTCGCGGTCGCGACGCCGGTACTCGCGGGCCGGGTCGTCGACGCCATCGTCAAGGGCACCGACGCCAGCGTCGTGGTGTGGCTGGCGATCGCGATCGCGGTCATCGCCCTGCTCGAGGCCGCGCTCGGGCTGTACAACCGCTACCTGTCGTCGAGCATCGGCGAGGGCCTGATCCTGGACCTGCGCACCGCGGTGTTCGACCACGTGCAGAAGATGCCGATCGCGTTCTTCACCCGCACCCGGACCGGCGCCCTGGTCAGCAGGCTCAACAACGACGTGATCGGGGCCCAGCGCGCGTTCAGCGACACCCTGTCCGGGGTTGTTGCGAACCTGGTGACGCTCATCCTGACATTGGTGGTCATGCTGGGTATCTCCTGGCAGATCACCGTGCTGGCGCTGCTGCTGCTGCCGGTGTTCGTGCTGCCTGCTCGCCGGATCGGCGCGAAGATGGCTGTCCTGCAGCGCGAGGCGGCGGACCACAACGCGACCATGAGCACGCAGATGACCGAACGGTTCTCGGCACCCGGCGCGACCCTGGTCAAACTGTTCGGCAGGCCCCAGGAGGAGTCCGCGGAGTTCGAGGTCCGGGCGCACCGGGTCCGCGACATCGGGGTGCGCACCGCGATGACGCAGGCCGCGTTCGTCACCTCCCTGACGCTGGTGTCGGCGCTGGCGCTGGCCCTGGTGTACGGACTGGGCGGCTGGTACGCGCTGACCGGACGCCTCGAGGCGGGCTCCGTTGTCGCCCTTGCGCTGCTACTGACCCGGCTGTACGCGCCGCTGACCGCGCTCGCGTCCGCGAGGGTCGAGGTGATGAGCGCGCTCGTCAGCTTCGAGCGGGTCTTCGAGGTCCTGGACCTGCCGCCGCTGATCGCCGAACCCGCGCGCCCGACACCGATGCCGGACGGGCCGGTGTCGGTCGAGTTCGAACAGGTCCGGTTCGCGTACCCGGCAGCGGACAAGGTGTCCCTCGCCTCGCTTGAGGAGGTCGCGACCCTCGATACCCGGGGCGGCGTCGAGGTCCTGCACGAGATCTCGTTCCGCGCCGAGCCGGGCCAGATGGTCGCGCTGGTCGGTTCCTCCGGGGCGGGCAAGTCGACGATCGCGCAGCTGGTGCCGCGGCTCTACGACACCGATGCAGGCGCGGTCCGGGTCGGCGGCGTCGACGTGCGGGAGCTGTCCGCCGAGGCGATCCGCGGGACCGTCGGCATGGTCACCCAGGACGGGCATCTATTCCACGATTCGATTCGCGCGAACCTGATGCTGGCCAGGCCTGGTGCGACCGAGGACGAGATGTGGGCGGTCCTTGACCGGGCCCGGCTCACCGACCTGATCCGGTCGCTGCCCGACGGCCTCGACACCGTGGTCGGCGAGCGCGGCTATCGGCTCTCCGGCGGCGAGCGGCAGCGGTTGACCATCGCCCGCCTGCTGCTGGCGCATCCGCGGGTGGTGATCCTGGACGAGGCGACCGCGCACCTGGACTCGACGTCCGAGGCCGCGGTGCAGGCCGCGCTCGGCGAGGCGTTGATCGGCCGGACGTCGGTGGTGATCGCGCACCGGCTGTCGACGATCCGGGCGGCGGACCAGATCCTGGTGATCGAGGACGGGCGGGTCGTGGAGAGCGGAACCCACGTCGAACTCCTCGCCGCGGGCGGCCGGTACGAGGACCTCTACCGCACCCAGTTCGCCGACACCGATGAGCACGCGCCAGCGCGCTGACGGATCACGCGGTCCAGCGGCCGGTGCGCGCGAACGCGTCGAGCACCGCCGCAGGGCCGGTGAGGTCGAGGCCCTGACCCCGAACCCAGTCGTCGTCGAAGTAGGTGCCCGCGTACCGCTCGCCGCCATCGCAGATCAGGGTGACGACGCTGCCCGCACGCCCGGCGGCGAGCATCTCGGCGAGCACCGAGAAGGCGCCCCACAGATTGGTGCCGGTGGATCCGCCGACGCGGCGGCCGAGGACGGCGCTGGCATGCCGGGTGGCGGCGATCGACGCGGCATCGGGGACGGTCGCCATCCGATCCACGACCTGCCCAATGAACGACGGCTCGATGCGCGGCCTGCCGATGCCCTCGATCCGGGACGGCATCCCGGTCCGGTGCTCGGCCGAGCCGGTCTCGTAACCGCCGATGAACGCCGAGTTCTCGGGGTCGACGACCAGCAGTCGTGTCGCGTGCCTGCGGTATCGGAGGTACCGGCCGATCGTCGCTGACGTGCCACCGGTCCCGGCCCCGACGACCACCCAGTCGGGAACCGGGTGCCGCTCGAGCCGCATCTGCTCGAAGATGCTCTCGGCGATGTTGTTATTGCCGCGCCAGTCGGTCGCCCGCTCGGCGTGCGTGAATTGGTCCATGTAGTGGCCGCCGACCTCGTCGGCGAGTCGCTGCGCCTCGGTGTAGATCTCGCCGGGCCGGTCCACGAAGTGGCAGCGTCCGCCCTGCGCCTCGATCAGCGCGATCTTGGCCGGGCTGGTGCTGCGCGGCATCACCGCGACGAAGTCCAGGCCGAGGAGCTTCGCGAAGTACGCCTCGCTGACCGCCGTCGACCCGGACGACGCCTCGATGACGGTGGTGTTTTCGGTGACCCACCCGTTGCAGATCGCGTAGAGGAACAGCGACCGCGCGAGCCGGTGCTTGAGGCTGCCGGTGACGTGGGTGGACTCGTCCTTGAGGTAGAGGGCGACACTCCAGTCCGCAGGCAGCGGGTACCTCAGCAGGTGCGTGTCCGCGCTGCGCTGGGTGTCGGCGTCGATCAGCCGCACCGCCTCGTCGACCCAGTCACGCGGCGCGCTCCGGTCGACGGTGGCCGTCATTACTTGTCGCCGCGGAGCTTCGACCGCAGGTCGTCGCGGTCCTTGCGCCGCTGCGCGTCGACCTGGGAGATCTGCTCGTTGACGCGGATCCGCAGCGTCTTGAACAGCACCAGCGACAGCGGAAGCGCAATGACAACCGCGAAGATCAGCGCAACCAGCAGCGGCACCTCGACACTGACCAGCTTGCTCACGCCCAGGATGATCGCCGCGATGACCACCACCAGGCCGAGACGGGCGGCAGTGTAGATCGCCATCGCCTTGGCGAGTGAACCCTTCGGGTTCGCGGGGGCGGAGTCGGGGGTCGAGTCAGTCACTACCCCAGGGTACCGACCGGGCACCGGACCATCACACCTGCCGGACTTATCCGATTTGCGAATTACCTCCCCTTTACCGAACTTAGACGGTTCGAGTACCTGGGGGGTCGGGTGCCACGATGTGCGCACTGTCCGCGACGTGCACCGCGGCCGAGCCGTCCGGCCATGCCACGGCCCGGGCCGCGGCTCGGCACTTGACCCTTGAGGGAGGGCCTCGATGAGCGTCCCCGCGTTCCACGCCACCCAGGAAGCACTGCTCACCCCTGGCCAGGTGGCCGCCCTGTTCCATGTCGACCCCAAGACGGTCACGCGATGGGCGCACGCCGGACGCCTCGGCTCCCTCCGCACCCCGGGCGGGCACCGCCGTTTCCGCGAGTCCGAGGTCATGGCGCTGCTGCAGTCCCTCACCACCGAGGCCACCGCCCGCTGAGCCTCGGCGAACTCAGTCGGGATTGCCGGGGTCGGCGGCGCCGTCGCGCTCGTCCCGGTCCGCCCAATCGAGCAGCGGCGCCGGATCGAACACCGCGTCGTCGATGCCCGCGTGCAGGTCGCCGAGACGGGCGAAACGGCCCGGCATCGTCGCGAGCGTGAAGTCGTCCGGGTCCGCGTCCCCGAGTTCGTCCCAGCCAACGGGAGCGGACACCCGCCCGTTCGGCACGCCGCGCACCGAGTAGGCCGCCGCCATCGTGTGATCGCGGGCATTCTGGTTGTAGTCCACAAACAGGGCCGCCGGGTCCCGGTCCTTCCGCCACCAGGTGGTGGTCGCGTCGGCCGGTGCGCGTCGCTCCACCTCCCGCGCGAAGGCGAGGGCGGCCCGGCGCACATCCGCGAAGCCGTGCGTTGGCGGGATCCGCACGTAGACGTGCACCCCTCGGCCTCCCGACGTCTTCGGCCAGCCCACCGCGCCGAGCTCGTCGAGCACCTCGTGCACGACCCCGGCAACGCGCAGCACCCGGTCCCACCCGCAGTCGGGCATCGGATCGAGGTCGATCCGCCACTCGTCGGGTTTCTCCACGTCACCGCGCCGCGAGTTCCAGGGATGGAACTCGACCGTCGACATCTGCACCGCCCAGATCACCTGGGCGAGTTCGGTGACGCACAGCTCGTCCGCGTCCCGGTCGTAACGCGGAAAGTGGACGCGCACCGTGTCCATCCAGTCCGGTGCGCCCCGCGGCAGCCGCTTCTGGTGCACCTTCTCCCCCGCAACTCCGCCCGGGAACCGGTGCAGCATGCATGGCCGCTCCCGCAGCGCACGGACGATGCCGTCCCCGACGGCGAGGTAGTACCGGGCGAGGTCTAGCTTCGTCGCGCCGGTGGCCGGGAAGTACACCCGGTCCGGGTGCGAGATGCGCACCACGCGGCCCCCGACCTCGATCGGGGCGGCGCTCCCTGCGGCGGCCATGCCCCCGAACCTACCGCGAGCCGCCCGGACCCGCTGGGTGGGATCTCGAGCCCGCAACCGGCCGATTTCGTGTAATACTGCAACGCGTTCTACCCGTCTCGTGATGTTCGCCCGAGCCGGGTTCTCCCCTGCAGATGAGGACGTGATGAGCGACGCGACCCCCGCCGTGGAGGGCTGGTTCACCACCGGCCCCGAGCCGGCCCTGATCGGAACCTCGTGCCGGTCCTGCGGCACGATCTCCTTCCCCCGGGAAACCACCTTCTGCAAGAACCCGGCGTGCGCCGGCGAGGAGTTCGACGACGTCGAGCTGTCCCGCCGCGGCACCGTCTGGTCCTACACCGACGCCCAGTACAAGCCGCCCGCGCCGTACATCGCCACCACCGATCCGTACGTACCGTTCGCGCTCGCCGCCGTGGAGCTACCGGAGGGCCTCGTCGTGCTCGGCCAGGTCGCCGACGGGTTCGGCGTCGCCGACCTCAAGGTGGGCAACGCCGTCGAGCTGGTCGTCGAGACCCTCTACACCGACGAGACCGGCGATCGCACGATCTGGCGTTGGAAGCCGGTCGCGGCAGCAGAGAACGGGGCAGTGGCATGAGCAACAACGATGTGGCGGTTCTCGGCGTCGGCATGCACGCCTGGGGCAAGTGGGGGCACTCGTTCGTCAAGTACGGCGTCGCCGCGGCCCGCGCGGCCCTCGCCGACTCGGGCGTGGACTGGCAGGACGTCGACCTGATTGTCGGCGGCGAGACGGTCCGCAACGGCTACGGCGGCTACGTCGCGGGCGCCACGTTCGCGCAGGCCCTCGGTTGGAACGGCGCCCGGGTCGCCACCTCTTATGCGGCGTGCGCGACCGGCGCGCAGGCCCTCGACACCGCCCGCGCCCGGATCCTGGCTGGCCTGTCCGACGTCGCGCTCGTCGTCGGCGCCGACACCACCCCGAAGGGCTTCCTCGCCCCGGTCGCCGGCGAGCGCTGGGACGACCCGGACTGGCTGCGGTTCCGCCTGATGGGCATGACGAACCCCGCATACTTCGCACTCAACGCGCGCCGTCGCATCGACCTGTACGGCGCGACCGTCGAGGACTTCGCCGCGGTCAAGGTGAAGAACGCGAAGCACGGCCTGAACAACCCGTACGCGCGCTACCGCAAGGAGGTCGCGGCCGCGGACGTGCTCGCGTCGCCGATGGTCGCCGACCCGCTGCACCTGCTCGACATCTGCGCCACCTCCGACGGCGGCGCGGCGATCATCCTGACGTCGCTGGAGTACGCCCGCAAGAAGGGCATCGTCGACCCGGTGAAGATCAAGGCGATCTCGACGGTCACCCCGACGTTCCCGCAGACCATCATGGACATGCCGAACTTCTCCACCGAGTCGGCGTCCGCGGTCCCCGCGCCGGAGCGCACGTTCAAGGAGTCGATCGGCGACGCCGCCTACGAAGAGGCGGGCATCTCGCCGGAGGACGTCGACGTCGCCGAGGTCTACGACCTCGCCACCTCGGTGGAGCTCGACTGGATCGAGGACCTGTCGCTGTGCAAGCGCGGCGAGGCCGAGCACCTGCTCCGCGCGGGGGACACCACGATCGGCGGCCGCATCCCGGTCAACCCGTCCGGCGGACTTGCCTGCTTCGGTGAGGCCGTCCCCGCGCAGGCGCTGGCGCAGGTGTGCGAGCTCACCTGGCAGCTGCGCGGGCAGGCCGAGGGCCGTCAGGTCGAGGGCGCCCGGGTCGGCATCACCGCCAACCAGGGCCTGTTCGGTCACGGCTCGTCGGTCATCGTCTCCGTCTGACGTCCCGCGGCTCCGACATCTCGGGTGAGGGGCACCTTCGACCGGTTGAACCGGTCGAAGGTGCCCCTCACCCCGTTACGGGGCCCGGCCGGGGCGACTAGCCTGAAGGGAAGGAGGTGCGTCGTGATCTACCTGTTGGCGCTCATCGGACTGGTGACGCTCGCCGTGCTGTTGTGGAAGGGGTTCGGACCGGACCTGCAGAGGCCCGCGGGCCGGGTCGTCGGCCCGGACGACGACCCCGAGTTCCTGTGGCAGGTCGATCGGGAGAATCATCGCCGGACCCGCGACACCCCGGACGGCGACCCGCAGGACTGATCCGGCCGGGCGTCGACCGGGCGGTGCGCTACTCGGCGGGCCGGGCCAGCGCCGTGAACATCCGGTCGGTCACCTTGACCGCCAGATCGCCACCGTCCGCGTCCTGCACGAAGACCGCGAACGCGAGGTCGCCGCGCGACCCGTAGAACCAGCGGTCGTCCCCCTCGGCGCCGGTCGCGCCGATCAGGTCGCCGTAGCCGGCCAGCAGGTTCGCCGGTCCCCGGTGCACGGTGTCCCGCATGATGGCGCGCAGCTGGTCGGTGACCGGGGCGGGCAACTGCTCGACCGGCTCGTCGGTGCTGGCCGGTTGGCCCGCCGCGATCAGCGGGACGGTCGGCGCGCCGCGGGCGATCGACGCCGCGACCAGCGCCATCCCGAACGGGCTGACCGCCACCTGATTGTCCGGCGTGCGGTCGGACTCCGAGCGCATCAGGTTCGGCCCGCTGCCGACGAAGGAAGCCGTCTTCTGCTCCAGCCCGGGGATCTTGTAGTCCACGCCGAGCCCCAGCTGCTTCGCCGCGTGCTCGATGTCGGTGTTCTGCGCGGTGGCCGCGACCCGGACCAGGTCCAGCGTGGACCCGGACGGGTAGAGGCCGGTGAACGCGATCGACCCGAGGTCGCTGGCCTGGTTGTTCTGGGCGACCGCCAGGATCGCGCCGGTGGACGGCTGCAGCGCCACGATCGCGGCCGGGGTGCCGACGCTGACCGCGGCGTGTTCGGCGGCCATCTGCAGCCGCGGCTCGATCGTCGAGCGGATGTCGGGCCCGGGCGGGCCCTGATGGCCCGCCAGCCGGGTGACGTTCCCGTTCGGCTCGACCGAGTTCACGGCCCAGCCCGCCGACTCGTCCCGGTTCGCCTGCCACACCCCGCGCATCGCGTCGACCACCGGCCCCGACACCCGCCGATCCAGGGTGATCAGCCGCGGCTCCCCGTCCACCACGACGCCGGGCACCGCGCGCAGCCGGTCCTCAAGGACCGCGAAGTCGCCGTCCCTGAGGTTGACCGCGATGATCGGCTGCCCGTTCGCCGCGGCGAGTTCCTGCTGCAGCGATTCGGCGGTGATCAGCGGCGCAACCGGCTCGATCGCCTTCGCCAGGGCGACGGTGCTGCCGATCGGGTCCGGGGTGCGGGACGGGTCCAGGCGGATCGAGTTGATGGTCTGCTCGGTCATCATCGGTGTTCCGGTGATGTCGAAGACGGTCGGCGGGGCGGCGTCGGTGCGGTCGAGCCGGACGGTGCGGCCGTTGCCGAGCCCCGGCATGAAGGTGTCCGGGTTCCAGGACACCCGCCAGCCCACCGACAGATTCCGGATCCAGCCGTCGACGTCGTAGGTCCACACCCGGTCGTCGCCGAGGTCCCACCTCGCGACCGCGTTGAACATGCCGGAGTCGGCGTCGAGGTCGATGATCTGGTTGACCTCGAAGGTGACGGATTCGGGTGCGAGCGCGTCGAACGCCTGCGCCATCACCTCGTTCGCCGCGTTCGGGTAGGACGTCAGGTCGGCGGCGGCGTCGAGGTCGCCGTCGTTGAGCGCAGCGACGTACCTGGCGAGGACGGTCGGCGCGTCGCTTTCCGGCCGGGACAGGACAGCCGTCACCACACCGATCGTCAGGAGCACGATCACGGCGACCGCAATCGTGCTCCAGACCCGAACCCTCCCCCTCGCCCTGCGCATGTGTCGATCATCCGTTACATCAGCGGTCCCCGGCATCCGCACCCGGGACCTAGTTGGTCACAACTCCGCCACGGTTCCGTGACCGTAGTGTTTTTCGCTGTCGATTCGTGACCCCGTTCCGGGGACACCCGGAACGACGGTCAGGTCAGGCCCGCGTAGGAGTGCAGTCCGGAGACGACCATGTTGATGATGAACAGGTTGAACAGCATCGCAACGAAGCCGGCGATGTTGATCCAGGCGGCGCGGGTATCGCGCCAGCCGGAGGTCGCGCGGGCGTGCAGGTACGCCGCGTAGATCACCCAGGCGATGAAGGAGACGGTCTCCTTGGGGTCCCAGCCCCAGAACCGGCCCCAGGCCGCCTCGGCCCAGATGGCGCCGAGGATGATGCCAGCGCCGAACAGCGGGAACGCGACGATCGTGGTCTTGTACGCGAGCCGGTCCAGCGTCTGGGCGTCGGGCAGGCGCGCGGCGAGCTTGCCGAGCACCCCGGCCGATTCCTCGCCCCGCGGCTGCCGGATGCGGAGCAGGAACAGCAGGCTGGCGACGCCGGAGACGAGGAAGATGCCGCTGCCGATGCTGACGATCGTGACGTGGATCGGCAGCCAGAACGAGCGCAGCGCGGGGACCACCGGGGCGGCGTCCGAGTACAGCACCGTCGCGGCAAGGAACATCAGGATCAGCACCGGGATCAGCAGGAACGCCCACAGCGACCGGTACTGCTGCTTGCGGAGCGCGATCACGCCGACCGCGGTGGCGGTGGCGACGGCCATGCTGACGAACTCGTACATGTTGCCGAGCGGGAAGCGGTCCGTCGCCAGCCCCCGCAGCAGGATCGACGCCCACTGCAGCACGACACCGACGACGAGCACCGCCATCGCCATGTTGCCGAGCCGCTCGGACAGGGGCGTGCCCTGCGGCGCTGTCACCCGGCCCGGGGTCGCGGGCGCGTCGGTGGGCAGCCCGCCCGCGGCGACCAGCTCACGCTCCTGGACGGCGCGCGCCCGGGTCGTCGCGTACTGCGCGATGAGCAGCACGAAGGCCAGCACGAAGATCGCGAACGCGGACTCGAAGGCCAGGTCGCTGAGGTGCGACAGGTTCTCGTTGATCGGCATGGTTCTCTCTCCCGCGCGTCAGGCGCGACTCCGCGTCGACCTGTCGGTCGACGCCGCTGTGTCCGGCGTGCGAAGGTCCTCCAGCAGCCGGTCGGCGAGCCGGTCGAACTCGTCGCCCCAGCCGGCCTGATCGGTGCGGGCGAGCCCACCCATTTCTACTACGGTACGTCGTCGACCCTCGCCCAATGTATCCGACGCGGTGTCGGCATCCTTGTCGACGGGCGCCGGGTACACCCGCACCCAGATCCGACGCCGCTTGATCAGCAGCGACACCAGCAGGCCGCCCATCATCGAGATCGCGAACACCAGCACCCAGTTCTGCGCCGGATCGTGCGAGACCTGCAGGTTCACGAAGTCCGTCGCCCCGTCGAACCGCACCACGGTGCCGTCCGCGAGGGTCGTCGACTCCCCGGGCCGCAGGTTGACGCGGGCCTCCTTCGTCATCCGGCCCTGGTTCACCAGTTCCTTGCTCAGCGAGAAGATCGACTGCGGGTTGCCGGTATCCAGGCCGGTGTCGCCCTTGTAGACGTCGATCGCGACAGCCGGGTCGGTCAGCGCGGGGAAGCTCGAGGACAGCAGCTCGCCGTGGAACGAGGCGGTCGGCGCGAACAGTCCCTCGATGCCGATCTGGTTCTTGCGCCGCTCGGTCTCGTCCGGGTACATGCCGCCGGGCGGGTCGAACCGCATCGCGCCGCTGGAGAGGAAGGTGGTCGCGTCGTCGGGCCGCCACTGCAGCGTCTCGGAGCGGGTCTCCCCGTTCGGGAAGGTCACCGTGAACGTCGGCGCGTAGCCGTGGCCCTGCAGATAGACGCGGTCACCGGCGACGCGCAGCGGATGGTTGACCCGCAGCTGCGCGTCCCGCCAGGTGTTCGACTCGAGGTCGGCGCCCGCCTGGTAGCGGATGTTCGAGGTGAACATCTCGGCCTGACCATTGTCGAGGTAGTCGGCGGTGAAGTCCTTGACCTGCACGCACAGCGGGGTCATCCCGGTGCCGTCCTCGATGTTGCCCGCCCGGAACGAGTCGAACATCGCGGGCGAGGTGGTGCAGATGCCGGGTCCGCCGTTCGCGACGATGATGACGTTGCCCTCGTAGCTGAACAGCTTGCCGACCGCGATCGCGGCGAGCAGGCCGACCAGCGACAGATGGAACACCAGGTTGCCCGCCTCCCGCAGGTACCCCTTCTCCGCGGACACGGTGATCTCCCCGGGCCGACCGGACCGCAGCGCGGCACCGCTGCGGGTGACCGACTTCCAGCCGCGCAGCCGGGCGACGGCGCCCGCCGCGACCTCCTCCGGGGTGGCGTCGACGACCGTCTCGGTGTGGTGCGGCAGCCGGGACAGCCTGCGCGGGGCGGCGACCGGCTTGGTGCGCAGCGCCTTGTAGTGATCCCAGCAGCGCGGAATGATGCACCCGATCAGCGAGACGAACAGCAGCACGTAGATCGCGGTGAACCAGAAGCTGCCGAAGACGTCGAACAGTTCCAGCTTGTCCATCCACGGCCCGAGGGTCGGACGGTTCGCGATGTACTCGTCGACCTTGCCCGCGTTGAGGCTGCGCTGCGGCAGCAGCGCGCCGGGGATGGCCGCGACCGCGAGCAGAAACAGCAGCACCAGCGCGGTGCGCATCGACGTGAGGCCGCGCCACGTGTTGCGAACCGGGGCGACCAGCCGTCCCACGGCGGATTGCCGGGGAACCGCGCTCCCGTTCGGGTCCGTCACTGCGTACTCCTTCTCCTCCGCCGCCATCAGATCGGCAACGTCACTTCCGACACGAACGCGTCCCGGACCCACCCAACGAACAGGTCCCACGCGCCGGTCACCAGCGCGACACCGACCGCAACCAACATCACGCCCCCGAAGATCTGGATGGTCCGCGCATTGCGGCGCAACCAGCCGACCCCGCGCAGCGCGCGCGCCGACCCGAACGCCAGCAGCACGAACGGCAGCCCGAGGCCGATGCAGTACGCGACCATCAACGCCAGCCCGCGCGCGGCGGTGGCGCCCTCGGTGCCAGCGGCGACGGTGAGCACCCCGGTCAGGGTCGGTCCGAGGCACGGCGTCCAGCCGAGCGCGAACACCCCGCCGAGCAGCGGCGCCCCGAGCAGGCCGGAGATCCGGCGCGGCTCGAACCGGACGTCGCGCTGCAGCGCGGGGACCAGGCCGATGAACACCAGGCCCATCGCGATCGTGACCACGCCGCCGATCCGCTGGAACAGTTCCCGGTTGACGGACAGCGCGGACATCGCGCCGAACACCGTCATCGTCGCCAGCACGAACACCACGGTGAACCCGGCGACGAACAGGGCGGCGGCCCCCGCGACCCGCAGCCGCGCCGACTTCGTCTCGGTGCGGACGCTGGCCTGCTGCACCGTCACCGGGGGCGCGTCCGAGCCGACGACCCCGGCCAGGTAGGACAGGTAGCCGGGAACCAGCGGGACGACGCACGGCGACGCGAAGGACACCAGTCCGGCGAGCACGCACACGAGCAGCGCCAGCAGCAGCGGACCGGTGGCCGCGGTGTCCTGGAAGGTGGCGCCGATGCCCTGGGCGCTGACGCTGATGCCCTGCGCGAGGGTTGCGGTGGTCACTGTTCCGCCGCGATCCGCTCGACCACCGGCTGCAGGTCGTCGACGAGCAGCGCGGTCAGGAACACCGCGGCGACCCGGTGCTGGCGGTCAAGGACGAGGGTGGACGGGATGACGCTGGTCGGGAAGTTGCCGCCGAGCGCGGTGAGGCTGCGCATCGACGGGTCGTAGATCGACGGGAAGCCCACCTTGTTGTTGGTGACGAAGTCCTGCGCCTTGTCCCGCTGATAGTCCTTGACGTTGATGCCGAGGAACGCGACCCCCTGGTCGCGGGTGTTCTCGTACACCGTCTCGAGGTCGTCCACCTCACCGCGGCACGGGCCGCACCACTGGCCCCACAGGTTCACAACGACGACCTGGCCGTCGAAGTCGGACAGCGAGAGGGTCTGCCCCTCCTCCATCAGGTTCTCGCCGGTGAGATTGCCGATGGTGCCGCGGTCGGCGGGCGGGTCGTAGAAGATCGACGTCTGCCCGCCCGGCGAGACGAAGTCGAAGGTGCCGCCGGTCGCGACCGCGTCGTCGCCGGTGGCGCAGGCGCTCGCGGTCGACCCGACGACCAGCGCAAGCAGCAGCGCGACGAGGACCCGGAGGCGAGCGGCACGCCGACCACGCACGAGCGGCGACACCACCCTCATGCCCCGGTCACCGTCGGATCGGAGGCGCCCGCCGGCTCGGAGTAGACGATGTCGACGAGGGTGTCGCCCTCGTACACCAGCGACGTCAGCGAGGCCAGCGCGCACTGCCGGTGCCGGGGGTCGTGCCAGAGCCGCTCACCCTGCAGGAAGCGGCGCAGCGTCCACACCGGAAGCTGATGGCTCACGCACACCGCCTCGTGCCCGACCGCGGCGACCCGGGCCGCGTTGACCGCCGCCAGCATCCGGTGCGCGATCTGCAGGTACGGCTCACCCCACGACGGGGTGAACGGGTCGCGCAGCTTCCACCAGTGCCGGGGCCGCCGCAGCGCGCCGTCGCCGACCGAGACCTTCAGGCCCTCGAAGTCGTTCGCCGCCTCGATCAGGTTGTCGTCGGTGGCCAGCGTCAGGCCGTGCGCGTCGGCGATCGGCGTCGCCGTCTCCTGTGCGCGCTGCAGCGGGGACGCGACGACGTGCGTGATGTCGTGCCCGGACAGCACCGAGGCGACCGTCCGCGCCTGGGCCTGCCCCGCCACCGAGAGCCGGTAGCCGGGCAGCCGCCCGTAGAGGATGCCCTTCGGGTTGTGCACCTCGCCGTGCCGCAGCACGTGCACGATCGTGCGGGACTCGGCGGGTGCTGCGGACGGCGTCTGCTGCGGACTGGTCACGGTGGGCTGCTCCGGGAGCTCGGATCGGGCGGGTGGTCTGGGTCGGGCGGGGCAGGCTCAGGCGCCGGGTGTGGCGGCGGCGGCCGCCGCTGCCGCGGCGGGTAGTGCCGCCGCGATCCGGTCAAAGGCATCGTCGTCGAGCGCGGCGGAGACGAACCACGTCTCGTACGCGCTCGGGGGTGCGCACACGCCGCCGTCGAGCAGTGCGTGGAAGAACGCGGGGTACCGCCACGTCTCGCTGGCCTTCGCCGCCGCGTAGTCGGTCACGGGTCGGTCGGCGAAGAACACGCTCACCATGGTGCCTGCAAATTGCACCTGGTGCCGCACCCCTTCCGCGTGGAGTGCGTCACCGATCAGGGCGCCGAGGGTCGCCGCATTGCGGTCCAGCGCGTCGTACACGGCCTGATCTGCGGCTTTCAGGCTCGCGATGCCGGCGGCGACGGCGACCGGGTTCCCGGACAGGGTGCCCGCCTGGTAGACCGGGCCTGCCGGCGCGAGATGGCCCATCACGTCGGCGCGCCCACCGAACGCGGCCGCGGGCAGGCCGCCGCTCATCACCTTGCCGAAGGTGGTCAGGTCGCCAGCGACGCCGTCGATGCCGTGCCAGCCGGTGCGGCTGGCCCGGAATCCGGTCATCACCTCGTCCATGATCAGCAGCGCGCCGTGCTCGGTGCACAGCCTGCGCAGGCCCTCGTTGAAGCCGGGCACCGGCGGAACGGTGCCCATGTTGCCCGCCGCCGCCTCGGTGATGACGCACGCGATCTCGCCGGGGTGCGCGGCGAAGGCGCGGGTCACCGCGTCGAGGTCGTTGTACGGCAGCACCAGGGTGTCCGACGACTGGGCGCCGGTGACGCCGGGCGAGGTCGGCAGCCCGAAGGTGGCGAGCCCGGAACCCGCCTCGGCGAGCAGCGCGTCGACGTGCCCGTGGTAGCAGCCCGCGAACTTGACGACCTTGCCGCGCCCGGTGAATCCGCGGGCGAGCCGGACCGCGCTCATCGTGGCCTCGGTGCCGGAGTTGACCAGCCGGACCTGCTCGAGGGGGGCGATCCGGTCGACGATCAGCTCGGCGAGTTCGACCTCCGCCTCGGTCGGTGCGCCGAACGAGAGTCCGGTCGTTGCCGCCCGTTGCACCGCATCGACGACGGCGGGGTGCGCGTGCCCGAGGATCATCGGACCCCACGAGCAGACCAGGTCGACGTAGTCGTTGCCGTCGACGTCGGTGAGGGTGCAGCCCGACGCGGACGCGATGAAGCGGGGGGTGCCGCCGACCGATCCGAAGGCCCGGACCGGTGAGTTCACCCCGCCGGGGATGACCGCGGAGGCCCGGTCGAAGAGCTGGGCGGACCGGGCGTAGTCGGGCGCTGCTGCGCCGGGGGTGGCAGTCACGGCCTCCAGTGTCCCAGCTGCCGAGATTTTGACAACGACAGGGTGTAGGAGACCGGGCTCACTCCCGACCGGGCGGAGCGGTCAGGGCAGCTTGGGGGCGTCGACGATGATGCCGTGGCAGGCACCGGTGGGCAGGCAGAACTCGCTGATCCGGGCCATCCCGATCCGGACACCGTCGACCACCCGGTAGAAGGAGTAGCTGCGGCCGTCGATGCTGTGGGCGCGCACCCCCGGCATCGTGGTGATGTCCTTGTCCGTGTACAGCAGGTCGTCCTGGGTGACGACCGGGTTGACGAGGAATTCGGTGTGCGAACCGTCGGCGAGCGGGGTGAACCGTTCCGAGCCCGGCGCCGCTGGCGCAGCGGTCGCGATCACGACCGACGAGGCCGCTGCGGCGACGACTCCGGCGGCGATGGTGGCGATGCGGGCGGCGTGGGTGACGTGGCTCATAGTTCACCGATGAAACACCACTCGCGCGCCGTTCGCCAGCGCAACGAGATCGGACGGTGACCTCACAGGTTCCCGCGCGCCGCCTGCTCGCGTTCGATCGATTCGAACAGGGCCTTGAAGTTGCCCTTGCCGAAGCCGAGGGAGCCGTGCCGCTCGATCAGTTCGAAGAACACCGTCGGCCGGTCACCGAGGGGCCGGGTGAAGATCTGCAGCAGGTAGCCGTCCTCGTCGCGGTCGACGAGGATCCCGCGGGCCTTCAGCTGCTCGACGGGGACCCGGACGCGGCCGATCCGGGCCCGCAGCAGCGGATCGTCGTAGTAGGCGTCGGGGGTGGCGAGGAATTCGACCCCCTCGGCCAGCAATGCGTCCACGCTGGCGAGGATGTCGTCGGTGGCCAGCGCTAGGTGCTGGCAGCCGGGTTCGCCGTAGAAGTCGAGGTACTCGTCGATCTGCGACCGCCTGCGCCCGACCGCGGGCTCATTGAGCGGGAACTTGACGCGGTGGTTACCGTTCGCGACCACCTTGCTCATCAACGCCGAGTACTCGGTGGCGATGTCGTCGCCGACGAACTCGGCCATGTTCGTGAACCCCATGACCTCGTTGTAGAAGCGCACCCAGTGATCCATCCGGCCCATCTCGACGTTGCCGACGGCGTGGTCGAGCGCGACGAAGACATGGTCGGGGGCTCCCGGCCTGCGCACGACGGTCGAGGTGCGGGACTCGAATCCGGGGAGATACGGCCCGCGGTATCCGGACCGGTCGACGAGGGTGTGCCGGGTGCTTCCGTACGTCGCGAGCGCGGCGACCCGGACCGTGCCGTCGCCGTCGGTGACATCGTGCGGCTCGTCGAGGACGACCGCACCCCTGCCGCGGGCGTGCGCGATGCAGCGGTCCACGTCGACGACCTCGAGGGCGAGGTCGACGACCCCGTCGCCGTGCCTGCGGTGGTGGTCGGCGAGCGGGCTGCGCGGGTCCACGGCGCCGCTGAGCACGAACCGGGCCGACCCGGACTCGAGGACGTACGACTTGTGGTCGCGCCGCCCGGTCTCCGGGCCCGCGTAGGCGACGAGGTCCATGCCCCACGCCGAGCCGAAGTAGTGCGCCGCCTGGGTCGCGTTGCCGCACCCGAACTCGACCGCGTCCATCCCGACGACGGGGAACGGGTCGGCGTCGTCGTCGTGGTCGACCAGCCCGACCAGGCGTCGCAGTTGCCCGGCCCGCAGGTGCGCTGCCCGTTCGTGGCTGGTGAGTCGTGCGGAGGTCATCCCCCACGGTCACCCCGGCGCCAGCCCTGCGCAACGGCCGCCGTTGACGCTGCACAGCCTGTACAGAATGCTGAGTGGTGTCGCCGTTTTACCGGGCAAGATGACCAGGAGGCCGCGATGTCGATCGACCGTCTCGACGCCGCCCTGCTGCGGCTGCTGCACGACGAGCCGCGGGTCGGGGTGCTGGAGGCGTCGCGGCGGCTCGGCGTCGCCCGCGGCACCGTGCAGGCCCGGCTCGACCGGCTCGAACGGGACGGCGTGATCGTCGGCCGCTCCCCCACCCTGGACGCCGCCGCGCTCGGCTTCCCGGTGACGGCGTTCGCCACCCTGGAAATCGCGCAGGGCCGGGGGCACGCGCCGGTGATCGAGCACCTGGCCGCGATCCCGGAGGTGCTCGAGGCGCACACCACCACCGGCGCGGGCGACCTGCTGGTCCGGGTGGTGGCGCGCACGCACGCGGACCTGCAGCGGGTGATCGACGAGATCGTCGACGGACGGCACGTGCTGCGGTCGGCGACGGCGATCGCCCTCGAGACGCCGATCCCGCTGCGGCGCATCCAGCTGGTGCCGCCGACACGGGACTGACCTCCACCGCGACCCGGCGGCGCGCGCACCGCACCGGCGCGGCGGCGGTGATGAACGATTCACCTGCCCGAAATATCTGCGGCCGGGCGTCGAAACATCCGCCGTCGAGACTTCACGTCGTCCGGACCGGCAACGACGGGAGGTCACCAGGTGGGCACATCCGGCGACATCGACAGGGTCGAGACCCTCTGCGCGTACTGCGGGGTCGGCTGCGGGCTGATTCTGGACGTCACCACCGACCCGGAGACCGGGAGGCGCCGCGCCGCGAGGTCGTCCGGCGACGCTGCGCATCCGACGAACGCGGGCAGGCTGTGCACGAAGGGTGCGACGACCAGCGACCTGCTCGCCGGGCCCGGCCGGATGGAGTCGGCCTACCTCCGGCCCGACCGCGGATCCTCGATCACGCCAGCCGGCGTGGACGCCGTCATCACCGAGACGGCGACGCGGCTGCGGGCGATTGTCGACGAGCACGGCCCGGACGCCGTCGCCCTGTACGTCTCGGGGCAGCAGTCGCTCGAGGCCCAGTACCTGGCGAACAAGCTGGCCAAGGGATTCATCGGCACCACCCGCATCGAGTCCAACTCGAGGCTGTGCATGGCGAGCGCGGGCACCGGGTACAAGCAGTCACTCGGCGCCGACGGCCCACCGGGCTCGTATCAGGACTTCGACCACGCGGACGTGTTCTTCGTGATCGGCTCCAACATGGCCGACTGCCACCCGATCCTGTTCCTGCGGATGATGGAGCGTGTCAAGGCGGGCGCAAAGCTGATCGTCGTCGACCCGCGCCGCACCGCGACCGCCGACAAGGCGGACCTGTTTCTGCAGATCGCGCCGGGCACCGACCTCACCCTCCTCAACGGTCTGCTGCACCTGATCACCAGCAGCGGGCACACCGACCCCGGGTTCATCGCCGAGTTCACCGAGGGATGGGACGCGATGCCCGACTTCCTCGCCGACTACACCCCGGACCGGGTCGGCGAGGTCACCGGCATCCCCGAGGACGACATCCGCACCGCGGCACGGTGGATCGGCGAGGCCGCCGACTGGATGAGCTGCTGGACAATGGGTCTCAACCAGAGCACCCACGGCACGTGGAACACCAACGCGATCTGCAATCTGCACCTGGCGACCGGCGCGATCTGCCGCACCGGCAGCGGTCCGTTCTCGCTGACCGGTCAACCGAATGCGATGGGCGGCCGCGAGATGGGGTACATGGGCCCGGGTCTGCCCGGCCAGCGGTCGGTGACGTCCGCGGACGATCGGGCCTTCGTCGAGGACGCGTGGGGCATTCCCCGCGGGTCACTGCGCGCCGACGTTGGCGGCGGCACCATCGACATGTTCACCCGGATGGCGGACGGCGACATCAAGGCCTGCTGGATCATGTGCACGAACCCCGTTGCCACCGTTGCCAACCGGAAGACGGTGCTGGCAGGACTGGAACGGGCGGAGCTGGTGATCACCCAGGACGCGTACCTCGACACCGAGACCAACGACTACGCCGACGTCCTGCTGCCCGCCGCGCTGTGGACCGAGTCCGACGGGGTGATGGTCAACTCCGAACGCACCCTCACGCTGTTCCGGCAGGCACTCGATCCGGTCGGGCAGGCCCTCCCGGACTGGCAGATCATCGCCCGGATCGCCTGCGAAATGGGGTATTCGGAGGCATTCACCTACTCGTCGGCGGAGGAGGTGTTCGAGGAGATCACGCGCTTCGCGAATCCCCGGACCGGCTACGACCTGCGGGGCATCAGCTACCAGCGGCTGCGGCGCACGCCGGTGCAGTGGCCGTGCCCGCCCGGCGTCGACACCGACCGGCACCCCATCCGCTACCGCAACGACGGTGTGAGCCAAGACCTTCTGGTCCGCCCGGACGGCACCGTGCCGCGACTGGCCTTTCCGACCCCGTCCGGGCGGGCCGCCTTCTTCCCCCGGCCACACCTGCCGCCAGCCGAGCTGCCCGACGACGACTACCCGATCCTGCTCAACACCGGCCGGGTGGCGCACCAGTGGCACACGATGACCAAGACCGGACGGGTCGCAAAGCTGAATAGGCTGGCACCCGGACCGTTCGTTGAGGTCCATCCCGACGATGCGCGGGGGCTCGGAGTGACGGACGGCGACCGGGTCGAGGTGGCGTCCCGCCGCGGTCGCGCGGTGCTCCCCGCCGTGGTCAGCGACCGGGTGCGGCCGGGGAACTGCTTCGCGCCGTTCCACTGGAACGACCTGTTCGGGGAGTACCTGGCGATCAACGCCGTCACGAACGACGCGATCGACCCGGTCTCGCAGCAGCCCGAGTTCAAGGCGTGCGCGGTCACCCTGACCAGGGTGGCCGCGGCAGCCGACCATGCGGCGACCACGGACGGCGCCGATCGGACCCCGGCCTCGGCACCAGCACATCCGACGACCGGAGGGGCAGGCGTGACCCGACTCGACACCCTCGCCGACCTGCTCGGTGTCGCGGCCGAACCCGCGGCCGACCTCGGTCCGGTGCAGCGCCGCTATCTCGCGGGGATGGTCGCCGCGCTGCGCACCGACCCGGGCGGCACCGATCGGGACGTTCCTGCGCTGCCGGACGGCGCGCCGTTCGATCCGCCCACCCGCGCCTGGGTGGACGGCATCCTTGCCGGGTTGTTTTCCCGCACAACGCTTCCCGGTGGATCCACGGCCACTCACCCCGCCGACATCACGGCACGACGGTCGCCGGTTGTGGTGCTGTGGGCGTCGCAGACCGGGAATGCGGAGGAGTTCGCCGCCGCGTGCGCGTCGTCGCTCGCGGCGGCCGGGGTGCCCGCGGCGGTGCACGGCATGGACGACTTCGCGGCCGCCAAACTCGCGGACACCAGGGACGTGCTGCTGATCACCAGCACGTACGGCGACGGCGACGCACCGGACAACGGGTCCCGCCTGTGGGACGCGCTGTCCGCGGACGACGCGCCGCGGCTCGCGGACACCCGGTTCGCGGTGCTCGCGTTCGGGGATTCGAACTACGACGACTTCTGCGGCCACGGTCGCAAACTCGATGCCCGGCTCGGCGAGCTCGGCGGCACCCGCATCGTCGACCGGGTCGACTGCGAACCCGACTACGAGGGTTCCGCCGCGGCCTGGCTTGCCGCCGTCACCGAGTCGTTGCGCACCGCGCCGGACGACGCCAGCGGGGTGACCCCGCCGGCGCCACCCGCCCCGCCGGTCGCCGCGGCGCCCGAGTACGGCCGGAAGACTCCGTTGCTGACCACCCTCACCCGCAACGTGACGCTGTCCCTGCCCGGATCGGCAAAGGATGTGCGGCAGTTCGGGTTCCATCTCCCCGACGGCACCCTCGAGTACGAGGCGGGCGACGCGCTCGGGGTGTGGCCCCGCAACAGCGTCCGCGTCGTCGAGGAGTGGCTCGACGCCACCGGGCTGGACGGTGCCGCGACGGTCGAGATCGGCGAGCACGGCACAATGCCGCTGCGGACCGCGCTCACCGAACGCCTCGACATCACCCGCATCACCGGCGACCTGCTGCGGTTCGTGCACGGCCGCACCGGGGACGACGAGCTCGCCGCGCTGCTGCTGCCGGAGAACCGGGCCGAACTCGACGACTGGTCGTGGGGTCGGCAGTCGCTCGACCTGCTCGCGCGGGTTCCGGTCCGCGCCACCGCCGAGGAGTGGCTCACGATCCTCAAACCGCTTCAGCCACGACTCTATTCGATCTCGTCGAGCCCCAGGGAGAATGCCGGCGAGGTGCAGTTGACCGTCTCCGCGGTGCGGTACGACGTGCACGGCACCCCGCGCCGCGGGGTGTGCTCGACCTACCTCGCCGACCACGCCGAGGGGGAGAAGGTCGGCATTTTCGTGCAGAAGTCACGTCACTTCCGGCCGCCCGCCGAACCGGACGCGCCGATGATCATGATCGGCCCCGGCACCGGCATCGCCCCGTTCCGCGCCTTCCTGCGGGAGCGGCGGGCGCTCGGGCACACCGGCCCGAACTGGCTGTTCTTCGGCGAACAGCACGCCGCGACCGACTTCTACTACCGCGACGAGGTCGAGGAGCTCCGCGCGGAGGGGGTGCTCACCGAGTTCGATGCGGCGTTCTCCCGGGACCAGGAGGAGAAGGTCTACGTCCAGGACCGGATGCGTGCGCGCGGCGCCGAGATCTGGACGTGGCTCGGCCGCGGCGCACACCTCTACGTGTGCGGCGATGCGCAGCGGATGGCGAAGGACGTCGACGAGGCGCTGTGCGGGATCGTCGCGCAGCACGGCAGGCTGGCGCCGCGCAGCGCGGATGCGTACGTCAGGGCGCTCGCGGCCGAGAAGCGATACCTCCGGGACGTCTACTGAGCCCTTCCGCATTCACCGGTCTATCATCGACTCCGACCCGCATCTGCGGATCAGAATCGGGAGGGGCCATGACGACGATCCGCATCCGGGAGGCCGCGGGCCTGCTCGGCGTCAGCGACGACACCGTCCGGCGGTGGATCGACAGCGGCGCGCTGCCCGCATCGAAGGACGACTCGGGACGCAAGGTCGTCGACGGGAAGGTGCTCGCCGAGTTCGCGGTCGACCACGCCACTTCCCCGCCCGACCCCCTCGGATCCGGCAGCTCGGCCCGCAACCGATTCGTCGGCCTGGTCACCAAGGTCACCACCGACACGGTGATGGCCGAGGTGCAGATGCAGTGCGGCCCATTCACGGTCGTCTCGCTGATGAGCAGCGCGTCGGTCCGCAGCCTCGGGCTCGAACCCGGCTCGATCGCGGTCGCGATGGTCAAGGCCACCACCGTCATCGTCGAAACCCCGGAGGGCACCTCGTGAGCCACCACCGCCGCGCCCCGACGGCCCTGGCGGCGGCCGCGGCCACCGTCGCCCTTGCCGCCGGGTGCTCGACGTCGACGGCGGACGAGGTGGCACCGGCCACCGACGGGGCGGTGCGCGGCGACCTCACCGTCTTCGCGGCGGCGTCCCTGACGTCGACATTCACCGAACTCGGTGCGATGTTCGAGTCGGCGCATCCGGGGACGTCGGTGCGGTTCAACTTCGCCGGGTCGTCGGACCTGGTCGCCCAGATCCGGCAGGGTGCGCCCGCCGACGTGTTCGCCTCCGCCGACACCACCAACATGACCCGGGCCGGGAACCTGGTCGCCGGCACGCCCACCGACTTCGCCAGCAACACCCTGACCATCGTCACCCCACCCGGAAACCCCGCGCGGATCACCTCGTTCGCGGATCTCGCCGATCCCGACCTGCAGGTCGTGGTGTGCGCGCCTCAGGTGCCGTGCGGCGCCGCGACCGACAAGGTCGAGCAGGCAGGCGGAATCACCCTGACCCCGGTCAGCGAGGAGTCGTCGGTGACCGACGTGCTCGGCAAGGTGCTCTCGGGTCAGGCCGACGCCGGCCTGGTGTACCGCACGGACGCCGCCGGTGCCGGGGACCGGGTGACCGAGGTGCCGTTCCCGGAATCGGCTGGCGCGGTGAACACCTACCCGATCGCGGCGGTGTCGACGTCCGACAACCCCGCGGCGGCCGCCGCGTTCGTTTCCCTGGTGACCGGACCCGAGGGCCGGGAAGTGCTGTCCGGGGCGGGATTCGACGCACCGTGAGGCTCGGGGCAGCGCACGACCCGGACGGGCGGGTACGCATCGGCCTGCCCGGCTGGGCGTACCTGCCCGCCGCCGTCGCCACCGTGTTCCTGACCCTGCCGTTGGTCGCGGTGCTCCTCGAGATCGACTGGGGTAGCTTCCTGTCCCTCGTCACCTCCGAATCGGCCAGGGTCGCGTTGCTGCTCAGCCTGAAGACCGCGAGCGTGAGTACCGTCGTGTGCGTGCTACTCGGCGTCCCGCTGGCACTGGTGCTGGCGCGGGGCCGGTTCCGCGGCCGGGCCGCGCTGCGGTCACTGGTACTGCTGCCGCTGGTGCTGCCCCCGGTCGTCGGCGGCATCGCCCTGCTATACACGTTCGGTCGCGCCGGGCTGCTTGGCGGGCACCTCGAGGCGCTCGGCATCCGAATCGCGTTCTCCACCACCGCCGTCGTGCTCGCGCAAACGTTCGTCTCCCTCCCGTTCCTGGTGGTCAGCCTCGAGGGCGCGCTGCGGGTCGCGGGACGCCGGTACGAGGAGGTGGCCGCGACGCTCGGCGCCCGTCCGACGACGGTGCTGCGCCGGGTGACGCTGCCGCTGGTGTTGCCGGGGCTCGCGTCGGGCGCCGTCCTCGCGTTCGCGCGGGCGCTGGGCGAGTTCGGTGCGACGATCACCTTCGCCGGGTCGCTGCAGGGCGTCACCCGGACCCTGCCGTTGGAGATCTACCTGCAGCGCGAGACCGACCCGCAGGCCGCGGTCGCGCTGTCGCTGCTCCTGATCGTCGCCGCCGCCGTAATCGTGTTGCTGACGCATCGCAACCGGTCGTCGGGGTTCGGGTGAGCGCGCTCCGGGTCCGGGCCCGGCTGACGCGGCGCGACACCGAGTTCGACGTCGCGCTCGCCGACGGCGAGGTGCTGGCGGTCCTCGGCCCGAACGGCGCGGGCAAGTCCACCCTGCTCGGCCTCGTCGCGGGTCTGCTGCACCCGGACACCGGCACCGTCACGCTCGGCGACCGGACCCTCACCGACACCGCGGCCGGGGTGTTCGTGCCCCCGCACGACCGGGGTGTCGCGTTGCTGTCCCAGCAGGCCCTGCTGTTCCCGCACCTGACGGCCGCGGCGAACGTCGCGTTCGCGCCGCGCAGCCGCGGAATGTCCCGGCGCGCGGCGCGGGAGATCGCCACCCACTGGCTGCGGGAGGTGGACGCCCTCGACCTCGCGGACCGCCGCCCGTCGCAGCTGTCGGGCGGGCAGGCGCAGCGGATCGCGCTGGCGCGGGCGCTGGCCGCCGATCCGACACTGCTGCTGCTCGACGAGCCGATGGCCGCCCTGGACGTGGCCGTCGCGCCCGTCCTGCGCCGGCTGCTGCGCCGGATTCTGCGGGAGCAGCACCGGACCGCGGTGGTCGTCACCCACGACCTGCTCGATGCGCTCGCCCTCGCCGACCGGGTACTCGTCGTCGAATCCGGTCGGGTGGTCGAAACCGGAACGGTCCGTGCGGTTCTCACCGCGCCGCGCAGCCCGTTCGCGGCCCGGATCGCCGGGGTCAACCTGGTCGGGGGCACGATGCGCGACGCGGACCATCTGGTGACGTCGTGGGGTGTCACGGTGTCCGGGGCAGCCGAGAATGCGCAGCCGCCCGGCGCCGGTGCGGCCGCGGTCGCGCTGTTCCCGCCGTCCGCGGTCGCCGTGCACACCGAACCCCCACATGCCAGCCCCCGCAACGTCTTCGCGGTCACGATCGCGGAACTGGACGTGCACGGGTCCACGGTCCGGGTCCGCGCCGCCGACCACCCCGACGGCAGCATCGGGCTCGCCGCGGACGTCACCCCCGCCGCGGTCGCCGACCTCGACCTCGCGCCCGGGCGCGCGGTGTGGTTCGCGGTCAAGGCGCAGGAGGTGTCGCTGCTGCCCGCCCTCCCCCGGCATTGAATGGGGGTTCATGCGTCACCCCCCGCACGGAAGTGACACATGAACCCCCATTCAACGGGCGATCAGGTGGCGGGCGTGATGCGCAGAATCCGGTCGTCTGAGCCGTTGTCGGTGGTGACCAGCAGCGCGCCGTCCGGCGCGAGGAGCGCCGTCCGCAGCCTGCCGAACTGCCCGTCCAGCAGGGCGGTTTCGTCGGTGACGGTGCGGCCATCCTCGGACAGCCGCAGCAGCACCAGCTTCTCGCCCTGCTGACTGGTGACCACGAGCGCCCCGGACCAGTCGCCCCAGGCCGGACCGTCCAGAAACGTCCCACCCGGGGTCGCGATGGTCGGGTAGCCCGAACTCCACACCGCGGCAAGCGCTCCCGGCACCCGCTCCGGGTCGGTCATCGGCACGTCCTCGTCGTAGCCGGACCCGGACCGGTCCGGCCGCCACCCGTAGTTCCCGCCCGGGTGCAGCAGGTTCACCTCGTCGTCCAGGTGGGTGCCCTGCTCGATCGAATACACCCGACCCGTCCCGGGCTGCAGCGCCAGGCCCTGCACGTTGCGGTGCCCCAACGTGTACACCGGACTGACCGGATCGGGGTTCCCCGCCGCTGGCGAACCGTCGAGGTTGATGCGTAACACCTTCCCGCCCAACGATGTCGGATCCTGCGGCACCGTTGCGGACTTGCTGTCGCCGGTGCCGATGTACAGGGCCCCGTCCGGGTGCAGCAGCAGCCGGCAGCCGCTGTGCCTGCCGTCGTCGGACACCGGGAGACCGGTGAGCACGTCGGCGCCGCGGGTCAGCGTGGTCCAGCCCGGGTCGACGGTCCAGGACACCACCCGCACGTCTCGCCGGTCCGCACCGCGATGCCCCTGGCAGGTGTAGACGGTGCGGTCGTCGGGGAAGTCGCGGGACAACGTCAGGCCCATCAGCCCGGTCTCCCGCAGCACGTGCAGGTCGGCCAGGTCCGCCGCCAGCTCACCGGTGCTGCCGTCGGGCCGCCGCACCACGAACCGTCCGGACCGCTCGCCGGTCAGGACGGCGCCGTCCGGGGCCACCGCCAGGTCCCACGGATGGTCGAGGTCGCCCAGCAGCGTCGACACCTCGACGGCGGGCGGCGGGACCGAGGTCGGCGACCGCGGCGGAATCGGATTCGGCGCCTCGGGCGCGGAGCAGGCGACCAGCGCCGCGCACACCGCGGCGACCACGCCGACCCTCAACCTCTGCACGCCCGGACCTCCCAGCGATGACAGACCGCTCTCACCGTACCGCCCCCCACCACCCGTTGAATGGGGGTTCATGCGTCATCCGCCGCCCGGAACCGACACATGAACCCCCATTCAACGCGGCAGGAGGTGGGTCAGGTGGTAGTCGGCGAGGGACACCCGGCGGGTGCGCCATCGGTACCGCCAGGAGGAGCCCGGCCACAGCGCATGGTTGACGCCGCGTCCATCGAGGTACCAGCTGGCGCAGCCACCGGTGCTCCACACCGCCCCCGACAGCCTGCGCTGCACGTCGTCGTGCGAGGCGTCCTGCACCCGTTCCCGGACCTCGAGTGCGGCGGCGCCTGCCCGTTCGACCGCGACCATCGCGTCCTGCACGTACCGGATCTGGGACTCGATCATGAACAGCACCGAATTGTGCCCGAGTCCGGTGTTCGGCCCGGACAGCAGGAACAGGTTGGGGAGGCCAGCGACGGCGATCCCGAGGTGCGCGCGAACACCGCGCTCCTGCCATCGCTGCTGCAGGGTGACGCCGTCCCTGCCGACGAGCGGTAGCCGCCCCAGCGCGCCAGCGACCCGGAATCCGGTGGCGTACACCAGGACCTCCGCGGCCCGTCGGGTGCCGTCCGCGGTCACGACGCCGTCCGGGACGATGCGGTCGATCGGCGTCGTGACGACCTCGACGCCGCGCCCGGTCAGCGCGGGGAAGTAGCTGTCGGAGTGCAAGATCCGTTTGCATCCGATGCGATGCTGTGGAGTGAGCATCCTTCGCAGCGCGGGGTCGGGCACTTGGCGGCGCAGGTGTCGCAGCGCCCGCCGGTGCAGCGCCGACGCCACCGGGCCCGGCCCGGCGAATGCGGGAACGCGGGCCTCGGCCCGCCAGTACTCGGCGGTCCGCGCAAGCCTGCGCAGGCGGGGCGGTCGCGCTCCTCGCGCCGGAAGGATCCAGGCCGGGGTGCGCTGATAGAGGTGCAGTTCGGCGGCCCGTGCCGCGATCTCGGGGACCACCTGGACGGCGGAGGCGCCGGTGCCGATCACCGCGACCCGCTTGCCGTCGAGGGCGACCCCATGATCCCAGGCCGCGGTGTGGAATGCCGACCCGGCGAACGTCTCCGCGCCCGGGATGCGGGGCAGCCGAGGGACATTGAGCGCACCGGTCGCGACGACGAGATACCGGGCGGCGTAGCGGCGTCCACCGTCGGTGGTGACGCGCCAGCATGCCCCCGCCTCGTCCCAGTGCCCCTCCGCGACCCGCGCGCCGAACGAGATGCGGTCGCGGAATCCGGCGGCGACGCCGCGGAGGTAGCCGAGGATCTCCGGTTGCGCTGCCCGCGCCGTGGTCCAACCGTCCCCGGGCGCGAAGGAATAGGAGTACTGCACGGACGGGATGTCGCAGGCGCATCCCGGGTAGGTGTTGTCCCGCCAGGTGCCCCCGACGCCAGCACCCTGTTCCAGGACCAGGAAGTCCCGGTCGCCAGCGCGGTCCAACGCGGCGGCCATCCCGAGCCCGGCGAACCCGGCCCCGACGATCAGCACCCGCACCGTCCGCACATCATCGCTTGTCACGCCCACACTTGAACAGTGTTCAAGCAATCCTTCGCAAAGGCAAATTCACTCCGTGACTGTGCGTGATTTTTACCCCGATCGGGGTAAAAATCACGCACGGGCGGCGAAGCCGCGCAGGCGGAGGCTGTTGGTCACCACGAACACCGACGAGGCCGCCATCGCTGCACCCGCGATCATCGGGTTGAGCAGGCCGAACGCGGCGAGCGGCAGGGCGGCGACGTTGTAGGCGAACGCCCAGAACAGGTTGCCCCGGATGGTGTTCAGCGTCGCGCGGGACAGCCGGATGGCCTGCGGAACCGCAAGCAGGTCGCCGCGCACCAGGGTGAGGTCCGCGGCCTCGATGGCGGCATCGGTGCCGGTGCCCATCGCCAGCCCGACGTCGGCGGTCGCCAACGCGGCGGCGTCGTTGACACCGTCCCCGACCATCGCGACGGCCCGCCCCTCGGCCTGCAGCCGCGCAACGACGGCGGCCTTCTCGTCCGGCAGCACCCCGGCGACGACCTCGTCGATGCCCACCTCGGCCGCGACCCGTCGCGCCACCGCCGCATCGTCGCCGGTGAGCAGGACCGGCGTCATCCCGAGCGCCCGCATCCGCGCGACCGCCTCCGCACTGGTCGGCTTCACCGCGTCGACAACGGTGATCGCGCCGCGGACCGCGCCGCCCCATATCACCGCGACCGTGGTGTCCCCCGACCCAAACGCCCCGGCCAGCTCCGGCGGCACCGGGTGCTCCGGCGTGCCGACCGCGACCCGGACTCCGTCGACGGTGCCGACGACACCGCGTCCGGGCCGGTTCGCGAAGTCCGTCACCGGGCCCGCGTGCGGTCCGGCGATCGCCCGCGCCACCGGATGCTCGGACGCGGATTCGACGGCCGCCGCACGCGCCGACACCAGGCCGGGGTCGACCCCGTCCGCGGCAAGCACCCGCCCGACCGCCATGACGCCGGTGGTGACGGTGCCGGTCTTGTCGAGCACGATGGTATCGATGCGGCGGGTCTGCTCAAGCACCTCGGGGCCGCGGATGAGGATGCCGAGCTGCGCGCCACGGCCGGTTCCGACGAGAAGTGCGGTGGGCGTTGCCAGCCCGAGCGCGCACGGGCACGCAACGATGAGCACGGCGACGGCGGCGGTGAACGCCTCCGTCGCGCCGTGTCCGGTCACCAGCCAGCCGGCCAGGGTCACGGCCGCGAGCACCAGCACGGCCGGAACGAATACCGACGAGACGCGGTCGGCCAGCCGCGCGACGGCGGCCTTGCCGTTCTGCGCCTCGGTGACGAGCGTCGCGATGTGCGCGAGTTGCGTGTCCGCGCCGACCTTCTCGGCCCGCACCACCAGCAGACCGTCGGTGTCGACGGTGCCGCCGATCACCGCGTCGCCCCGGCCGACATCGACCGGCACCGACTCGCCCGTGATCGTCGACGCGTCCACGGCGGCGCTGCCGCGGACCACGACCCCGTCGGTGGCGATCCGCTCGCCGGGCCGCACCACGAACAGGTCGCCGACCCGCAGCTGCTGCACCGGGATTCGCGTTTCGGCGGCGCCGTGGGTGTCCACCCCGCCCGCGAGGACCGCGACGTCCTTGGCGCCGACATCGAGCAGCGACCGCAGCGCGGCGCCCGCCCGCCGTTTGGCCTTCGCCTCGGCGTACCGTCCGGCGAGCAGGAACACCGTCACCGCGGCCGCGGTCTCGAGGTAAATCTGGCCGGCGGGGTCGTGCGCGCCGAGCCGGAAGGTGAACTCGTGGGTCATCCCGACGTGGCCCGCGGTGCCGAACACCAGGGCCCACACCGACCAAGCGTAGGCGGCGAGGGTGCCGAGCGAGACGAGGGAGTCCATTGTGGCTGCGCGGTGCCGAGCGTTGGTCAGCGCCGCACGGTGGAACGGGTAGCCGCCCCAGAAGACGATGAGCGTGGTGAGCGCGAGACACACCCACTGCCAGTAGTCGAACTGCAGCGCGGGGACCATCGACAGCGCAACGACCGGCACCGCGGCGGTCGCTGACCCGGCGAGACGGACACCGAGGGAGTCGGAGGGCGCGGGGGTCGGTTCCGGCCGGTCGGGGACCGCCGCGGCGGTGTAGCCCGCGGCCTCCACCGCGGCGACCAGGTCGGCGACCGACACGGCGGCGGTGTGGGTGACGTGCGCGCGCTCGGTCGCGAAGTTCACCGTCGCGGTGACGCCGTCGAGCTTGCCGAGCTTGCGCTCGATGCGATTGGCACAGGACGCGCAGGTCATCCCGCCGATGTCGAGGTCGACACCGTCCTCCCGGAGGTCGGCGCTCACGGCGCCAGCTCGTATCCCGCCTCTTCGACGGCCGCGGCGACGGCTGCCCGGTCGAGCGGGGTCTCGCTGGTGACGTCGACGCGACCGCTGTCCAGATCGACGGCGACGGCGGTCACGCCCGCGATCTCCGAGACCTCCTCGGTGACCGACGCGACGCAGTGCTGGCAGGTCATGCCGGTGACGGTGTAGGCGCTCTGCACGACGGTTCCCTTCCTATGACTTGACGAGGCGGGCGATGGCGTCGGACGCCTCCTTGACCTTGGCGTCGGCCTCCGGTCCGCCCCGCTTCGCGGCCTCGACAACGCAGTGCGAGAGGTGCTCGTCGAGCAGCTTGAGCGAGACCGACTGCAGCGCACTGGTCACTGCGGACACCTGGGTGAGGATGTCGATGCAGTAGCGGTCGTCGTCGACCATCCGCGAGATGCCCGCGACCTGACCCTCGATGCGGCGCAGCCGCTTGAGCAGGGCTTCCTTCTCGGGCGTGTATCCGTTCATGCCCATAGCATACCCCCCTTGGGTATTTTCCGCCAGGGTGGCTAGCCGCGCTGCCGCCACAGGTCGAGCAGCGCCAACCCGGCGACGATCACCGCAACGGTCGCGCCGCCGATCCACGGCCCGGAGTAGTGCGTCGACGTGAACTCCGGCGCGCCGTCGACGACCGGGCCGAACGTCGACGACGTCACCCCGCGCAGCCAGCACAGCACCGCGACGACCGCCGCGACCACCGCGGCCGACCCCGCCGCGACGGCCCGGACCCGACCGGTCATCCTTCGCTCCCCTCGTGCGGCACCGCCGCCTCCAGTACCGACCGCAGCCCCTCGCCGTCCCGCGCCCAGGCCCGCACCAGCCGGTCGTCCGTGAGCCGCAACCCGATCCCGGTCCGGCGTCGCGGTACCCCCGACAGCTCGCCGAGCGGCGGCGCCGTCTCCCACGGCTGCAGGTCGTCGGCGTACGGGTCCGCATCGGGTAGCACCTCGGCGATGTCGGCGAGGGCGAGGGTCTCGGTGCCACACCGCAGCGTGGTGGGGGTGACCTCGACGCTCGCGTGGGTGCGGGCCGCCTTGACCTGCACCCACACCAGGGCGGCGAGCAGGACCGCGAACAGGCTGAGCCCCGCGACGTGCACCCCTGCCCCGATGAACAGGTCGCCGATCAGCACGATCAGGCACAGCAGCGGGCCAAGCGCCACCGTGCGCCACCGCCCCCCTGGCTCGACGAAGGGGGCCTCAGCCACGAACGAACCAGTCACGCGCGGACGGCAGGTACACCAGGATCGACGCGATGACGAGGCCGATCGCGGTCATCAGCGTCGGTGCCTGGCCGACACCGACCGCGGTCGACAGCACCTGGATCAGCGTGTACACCGCGCTCAGGGCGACGGCCGCCCGCCGGAACCGCGGATCCCCCGCGCGAACGGGTCCGGCGAGGAATCCGATCGCGACGCCGACCGCGCCCGCCAGTGCGCCGGATCCGCGCAGCAACCCGACCAGCGCATCAACGTCGCCGGGGTCCGCGCCGTTCGCCAGCAGTTGGTCCCGCACCGCGTCCCCGGACGCCGTCAACGCAAGCAGACCGAACAGCACCAGCAGCGCCGCGCACGCCAGCCACAGCCAGTACGCGATGGCGACCTGCTGTGGCCGAGTCTCCCGCCCGCTCATCGCGGCGCGATACCGGGCAGGAAGTACCGGTTCGAGTCCGCGCGGTGCATCAGCACGATCGCCCCGACCACGAGCACCGCCTGCAGGATTCCCGCGCCGCCCGCGATCATCACGGCCGCACCGCCCCCGCCGAGCCCGAACAGGACGGGGATCGCCATGAACACCATCAGCACGCCCGCCATCGTCACCAGCATGCGGGCCCAGTTGCGCCCGGCCCGCATCTTGAACACGAACAGCAGATACAGCGCGGTGATCCCGAGTCCGATCAGCCCGGTCAGTCCGAGCCCGACGATCATCAGCGAGTCCGCGGTGTCCCGGCCGATCTGCACCGACGCATCCTGCGCCGCGACGTCGCGCAGCAACTGGTCGACGTAGGTCTCGCGGTCGGCGTAGACGGCGCACAGCGAGGCGATCATGTTCAGCACGCCGAGGGCCGCGACCGCGCAGAGCAACTGGAACGCGGTCACCACGTCCACCGGCGGCTCCGGCCGCTGGGGTGGGCCGACCGGTGGGGGGCCGTACTGGGCGGGCGGCCACGGTGCACCGGGCGGCGGGCCCGGCGGCGGCGGGCCCTGCGGCGGCGGGCCCTGCGGCGATCCCGGGGCCGTCACAACCGGCCCGCCACGTCGCTGGCCCAATAGGTAAGCACGATGTCGGCACCGGCCCGCCGGATGCTCAGCAGCGATTCCATGATCGCGGCGTCCCGGTCGATCCAACCCCGCTCCGCGGCCGCGGTGATCATCGAATACTCGCCCGAGATCTGGTAGGCGGCAACGGGAACCGTCGACATGTCGGCGACCTCGCGGAGCACGTCGAGATAGCTCATCGCTGGCTTGACCATCACGATGTCGGCGCCCTCCTCTAGGTCGAGGTCCACCTCACGCAGGGACTCGCGGCGGTTCGCCGGATCCTGCTGATAGGTGCGGCGGTCACCGTCGAGGGTGGAGCCGACGGCCTCCCGGAACGGACCGTAGAACGCGGACGCATACTTCGTCGCGTACGCCAGGATGCCGGTGTCGAGGTGCCCGGCGGCGTCGAGCCCCTCACGGATCGCGGCGACCTGGCCGTCCATCATCCCGCTCGGGCCGAGCAGGTGTGCACCCGACTCCGCCTGCGCAACTGCCATGTCCACGTACCGGGCCAGGGTCGCATCGTTGTCGACGGTGCCAGCTCCGCCGTCGGCGGTCAGCACACCGCAGTGTCCGTGCGAGGTGAACTCGTCGAGGCAGGTGTCCGCCATCAGGACGGTGGCGTCACCGAGCTCGTCCCGCAGCGCCCGCAGTCCGCGGTTGAGGATGCCGTCGGGATCAATCGCGCCCGACCCCTCCGCGTCCTTGTCCTCGGGTCGCGGCACCCCGAATAGCATCAGCCCACCGACCCCGGCGGCAACCGCCTCGGTCGCCGCGGCGCGCAGCGAGTCCAGGGTGTGCTGGTACACCCCGGGCATCGACGAGATCTCCCGCGGCGTGTCGATACCGTCGGCCACGAACATCGGCAGCACCAGATGCCGTGGCTCCAGGGAGGTTTCGGCGACCAGTCGACGCAGCGCGGCGGTGCCACGCAGGCGTCGGGGTCGTTCGGCCGGGAACAAGGGAGGTGCCTCCTTCGTCGGGCCCGTGAGCCCTTTTGGCCCGCGACGGGGCCATAAGGACTCACGGGCGCGTAGCGCCTATCGCCTGCGGGACTTCTTGCGGGGCGGCGGCAGCGCACCCTCGGCGCGGAGTCGGGCCGCATGCTCGGCGAGCGCCTCGACCAGCGGACCGATCTGTGCCGTCTCCGGCTGCACATCCACCCGAAGGCCGAACTCGATCGCGGTCTCCGCGGTCTTCGGTCCGATACACGCGACGATGGTGCGCGCGTGCGGCTTCCCGGCGATGCCGACCAGGTTCCGGACCGTCGACGAGGAGGTGAAGCACACCGCGTCGAAGCCGCCGGTCTTGATCATCTCGCGGGTCTCGGCCGGCGGCGGCGCCGCCCGCACGGTCCGGTACGCGGTGACGTCGTCGATCTCCCAGCCGCGCTGCCGCAGCCCCTCGGCGAGGGTTTCCGTCGCGATGTCCGCGCGCGGCAGCAGCACCCGGTTGACCGGGTCGAAGACGTCGTCGTACGGGGCGAACTCGGCCAACAGCCCCTCGGAGGACTGCTCCCCCGCGGGCACCAGTTCCGGGTTGATCCCGAAGCTGCGCACCTTGTCCGCGGTGGCCTGACCGACGCACGCGATCTTCACCCCGGAGAACGCGCGGGCGTCGAGCCCGAACTCCTCGAACTTCTCCCACACCGCGCGAACCGCGTTGGTGGAGGTGAACACCACCCACTGGTAGCGGCCGTCGACCAGGCCCTTGACCGCGCGTTCCATCTGCGCGGGACTGCGCGGCGGCTCGACCGCGATCGTCGGGACCTCGATCGGGATGGCGCCGTGGGTGACCAGCCGGTCGCTCATGTCGCCCGCCTGATCCTTGGTCCGCGGCACCAGCACGGTCCAGCCGTACAGGGCCCGCGACTCCCACCACGACATCTTGTTGCGGTGCGTGACGACCTTGCCGACCGTGACGATCAGCGACCCGACCAGTTCCGAGCCCGCCTCGTTCAGCGTCGCGAGGGTCGCCTCCACGGTGCGCTGCTGACGGGTGGTGCCGCGCACGGTGATCGCGGCGGGGGTCTGCGGGGCGAGGCCATGTTCGACGAGCGCGCTCGCCGTCTCCGCCAGGTGCGTTGCACCCGCGTGCAGGACCAGCGGCCCCGGCGCCGCGGCCAGCGCCGCCCAGTCGACCTCGCCGCGCACGTCGGCCTCCGTGTGCCCGGACCCGAGTGCCATGCCCGCGTAGCTCGGCACCGCCGAGCCGGACGGCAGGCCCGGCAGGATCTCGAACACGACCTGGGTACGGGCGACGGCGTTGACCTCGGCGATCACCGAGTCGGTGGTCAGCGGGTCCCCGGAGACGAGGCGCACCACGTCGTGCCCGGCCTTCGCCTCGTGCACCAGGGTCTTCGCGACCTCGGCGGGCTCGCCGAGTGCCGGTCGCACCTCCGAGAGCGGGTGCTCCGGATCCTCCTCCACGCCCTTGACGTGCAGCGCGGTGCCGACCAGCGCGGTCACCCCCTTGTCGACGTCGGGGTCGGTGAACGCGAGCGTCGCATGGGCGAGGACATCGCGGGCGCGGACCGTGAGCAGGGCGGGGTCTCCAGGGCCCGATCCCACGAACAGGATCCGTCCGGGGGTGTTCTTTCGGACTCGGCTCATCGGTTGTTCTCCAGTGCGTTCAAAATGCCGGTGTTCGGGCGTGGTGCGGTCGGGGCGGTGGCGGGCGGGTCGATGCGCGGTGGTCGCGCGCACCGTTTCGACCGCCACGGGGTCGGGTCAGTCATCGGCGGCACCGTCCCTCTCGGCGGCCACCATCAACTCGCGCGCACCGAGGTCGAGAAGTTCCCTGGCGACCGCGCGCCCCAACTCCTCGGCGCGGTCGGGCGATCCGACGGCGGACGCGCGGATCGAATCCGACCCGTCCACCGCGGCCGCGCAGCCGCGCACCGACAGCTCGTCGATGACCCGGCCGTCGTCGTCGAGGGACTCGACGACCTCGGCGATCGCGCCGACCGGGGCGGTGCACCCGGCCTCGAGTTCCGCCAGCAGCGCCCGTTCGGCGACGACGGCGGCGCGGGTGGCCGCGTCGTCGAGTTCGGCAAGCACCGCGACCAGGTCGGGGTTGTCCGCGCGGCATTCGACGGCCAGCGCCCCCTGCGACGGCGCGGGCAGCATCTGCACCGGCTCCAGCGACTCGGTGATCACGTCCAGCCGCCCGATCCGCGAGAGCCCGGCGCGCGCGATCACGATCGCGTCCAGCTCACCGGACTCGACCTTGCCGATCCGGGTGTCGATGTTGCCGCGCAGCGGCTGGATGTCCAGTCCGAGGCCCAGCGCCCGCAGTTGAGCGCGGCGGCGCGGCGCGGACGTCCCCACCTTCGACCCCGGCGGCAGCTCGCCGAGCACCAGCCCGTCGCGGGCGACGAGCGCGTCCCGCGGGTCCTCCCGCGGCGGCACCGCGGCGACCACCAGGTCGGCGGGCTGCGCCGTCGGCAGATCCTTGTACGAGTGCACCGCGACGTCGACGTCGCCAGCGAGCAGCGCCTCGCGCAGTTCCGCGACGAAGACCCCGACCCCGATGCGCTGCACCGGTCCGGCGGTGACGTCGCCCTTCGTCGTGATGACCACCAGCTCCGCCGGATGCCCCGCCGCGATCAACGCGTCCCGAACGGTCCCGGCCTGGGTGGTGGCGAGCAGGCTGCCGCGGGTACCGATGCGCAGGGTCCTGCGGGACGCCTCGGTACCGGGCGCCACGGGTGCTGCCGCGTTCATTCCTGCATTCCCTTCCACCACGTCACCGCGTCCTCGTCACGCCGTTCGGCGGTGACGTTGTCGGCGAGTTCGACTGCCCGGATCTCCATCGGCGAGGCGACTGCCTGGGCGCTGCCCGGAGCCAGCTCGAACAGTTCGCGCAGCGCGGCCGCGTAGGCGTCGCCGCCCGGCGTCGTCGCGAGCTGCTTGACCCGCACGGTCGGGGCATGCAGCAGCTTGTCCACCACCCGGCGCACCGTGCGCGCCACCTCGTCGCGCTGCGGATCGTCGAGGCCGGGCAGGCGCGACTCGAGTCGGAGCAGTTCGCCCTCGACCACCTCGGCGGCGCGCTGCCGCAGCGCCGTCACCGTCGGGGTGACCTCCGCGAGCCGCTGCCCGGCCAGATAGGTGGCCAGTTCGCCTGCGACGATCTCGCGGGCGGCGTCGGCGTCCGCGGCCGCGGCACCGGCGCCGGGGTCCGCCTTCATCGTCGCGATGTCGAGAAGCGCCACCCCCGGCAGTCCGGCGACCGCGGGTTCGACGTCCCGCGGCAGCCCGAGGTCGCAGATCACCAGCGGGCGCTGCGCGGCGTTGCGGGCGGCGAGCGCAAGGTGGGCGTCGGCGAGGGTGACGACGGCGCCGACCGCGCCGGTGCAGGCGACCAGCACGTCCGCCTCCGCCAGCGCGGGCGCCAGGTCGGACAGCGCAACCACGTCGGCGGCGACGCCAGCCGCGCGCACGGTGTCGGCGAGTCGCTCGGCGCGTTCGCGGGTGCGGTTGGCGACGACGATCCGGCCGATGCCTGCCCTGGTCAGGTGCGCGACGGACAGCCCGCCCATCGACCCGGCGCCGACGACCATCGCGGTCCGGCCCGCCAACCCGGTGCCCGTCGCATCCGCCGCGGCCAGGATCGAGCCCGCGCGGTCCAGCGCCACCGACACGACGGAGGCACCGGCGCGGTCGATCCCGGTCTCCGAGTGCACCCGCTTGCCGACCCGCAGTGCCTGCTGCGCCAGCTCGTGCAGCACCCGGCCGGCCGCGTTCTGCGCGTCGGACACCGCGTACGCGGTCCGGATCTGGCCGAGGATCTGCTGCTCGCCGATCACCATCGAGTCCAGGCCGCTGGCGACCGCGAACAGGTGCTCGGCCGCGGCCTCGCTGTACCGCACGTAGGCGTGCTTGGTGAAGTCGTTCAGGTCGAGCCCGGAATGCGCGGCGACCACGTCCCCGACGTCCGCGAGGGCGCCGTGGAAGGCGTCGACGACCGCGTAGATCTCCACCCGGTTGCACGTCGAGACGATCATCGTCTCCGAGACGTGCGGGGAGGCAAGCAACTTGTCGATCAGCTTCGGCCGATCGGTGTCCGCGACGGCAACCCGCTCGAGGACGGAGACGGGAGCGCTGCGATGCGAAATCCCGACCAGGAGAACACTCACGGTGCGATCACCGATCCATTCCTTGTCGATCCCAGGTCTTTCGAAGTCGAGCGGGCCGCGCGACGCGGCGCCCCGCCCCCGAGCGCGACGGCCGCATGCTCACCGTCGGTCCTGCGGGCGCTGCGGAAGGAGAGCACCTGCATCTCCACCGCGAGATCCACCCTGCGGATCTCCACGTGCGGGGGCAACTCCAGCGGCGCCGACGCGAAGCTGAGGATGCACCGGACGCCCGCGTCGACGAGGCCGTCGCAGACCCGCTGCGCGGCGTCGTCCGGGGTGGCAACGACCCCGATCGTCGCCTCGAGTTCCCGGCACGCCGCCTCGAGTTCGGCGACGTCCCGCACGATCAGGCCGTCGATCTCGGTGCCGATCCGGTCCGGGCTGCTGTCGAACAGGCCAACCATCGTGAAGCCGCGGCGGCCGAAGCCGCCGTACCGGGCCAGCGCCTGCCCCAGGTTCCCGACCCCGACCAGCACCACCCGGTGCCCCTGGTCGAGTCCGAGCGCGGCCTCGATGCGGGCCCGCAGCCGGGTCACGTCGTAGCCGACGCCGCGGACCCCGTTCGGGCCGAGGAACGACAGGTCCTTGCGGAGCATGGACGAGCCGACGCCGGCGGCGGTGGCGAGTTCCTCGCTGGACACGATGTGGGTGCCCGCGTCGGTCATCACGCCGAGCACCCGCAGGTAGGTCGCGAGCCGGGTGACGGTCGCCTGCGGCAGATCCTTCACCTCGGCCCGCGGCGCGGCGGTCTCAGCTGCTGCCGCACCGGCGGCGGTGGTCGAAGCGGCGGTGGTCGAATCAGCCCCGGAGGCGCCACGGGCGGAGAACCCATGCGACTGGTGCTGTTCGCTCACTTCGGTGGCTCCTCGTCCGGCCATGCACACGACCGGAGTTCACATTGATCCGGGGGGACGTTCTCACCCACGGTAACTGCTTGTGAAGCCCTGCACAAAGTTGCTCAACCGGCCGCGACCTGCACAGCGACCGGATGTCCGGGCGAGCCCTTCACCCTCGGATTGTCAAATCCGAACGCAGTCGAACCTCGTCGACCTCCCAGTAGCTGTGTTCGCGGCCGTCCAACAGCACGACCGGAAGACGATCGCCATACTCGGCGCGGAGTTCCGGATCTCGGCCCGCCGCCTCGTCGACGTCGACGGTTTCGAGGAGAATGCCGAATTCCTCACACAACGGCACCAACCGGTCGTGAGCAACGACACACGAGCCGCAGCCGGCTCGGGTCAGCAGGGTGATGGTGTGGGTCGAGGCCGTCATGACGTCCACCTTGCCACCGCGACGGCCCGGATGACCGGAGACGGACATCACACGGGGTGCGCCTGCGGCTCCGTCTTCGCGGTGCCCGCTCAGGGCTGGGGATAGGGTTACCCCGGATTGCCAACCACGGGAGGTGCGTGTGCCTGGGCTGACAGGGCCGACCGGTGCAAGACCGGGTGCCGGGTGGTCCCGCGTGCGCCGCCGGTGGCGCAACCCGCTGGGTCCCACCGATTCGCAGCTGCGGGCCAATCTCGCGGGTGAGGCCAGCGCCGACGCCGCCCTCGCCCTGCACGAGGCCGAATCGGCCGCCGACCTTGGGGCGGCCGACGCGGCGGGCGAACCGGCGATCTCCAGGGATCTCACCGCCGCGGCCTTCTTCGACGTCGACAACACGATGGTGCAGGGCGCCTCGATCATCCACTTCGCCCGCGGGCTCGCCGCCCGCAAGTACATCTCCCTCGGGGACATGGCCGGATTCGGCTGGCAGCAGCTCAAGTTCCGGGTGACCGGCAAGGAGAACAGCGACGACGTCGCGTCCGGCAAGGAGAAGGCGCTCGCGTTCATCGCGGGCCGCGAGACCGCGGAGTTCAGCCGCCTCGGCGAGGAGATCTACGACCAGCTGATCGCCGACAAGATTTGGCCGGGCACCCGGGCGCTCGCGCAGATGCACCTCGACGCGGGCCAGCAGGTGTGGCTGGTCACCGCGACCCCGGTCGAGCTGGCTCAGGTCATCGCGAAGCGTCTCGGCCTCACCGGCGCGCTCGGCACCGTCGTCGAGTCCGAGGAGGGCCGGTTCACCGGCAGGCTCGTCGGCGACATCCTGCACGGCGCGGGCAAGGCGCACGCGGTGCGCACCCTCGCGGTCCGGGAGGGCCTGAACCTCAAACGCTGCACCGCGTATTCGGACAGCCACAACGACGTCCCGATGCTGTCACTGGTCGGCACCGCCGTCGCGATCAACCCGGACGCCGACCTCAAGGAGGTGGCGCGGAACCGGGGCTGGGAGATCCGCGACTACCGGACCGGCCGCAAGGCCGCGAAGGTCGGTGTTCCCACCGCGCTCGCCCTCGGCGCGATCGGCGGCGCCCTCGCCGCCGCCGCGAGCCGAAAGAAGCACTGACCTAGCCGAAGAACACGTTGCGGCGCTGGGCGAGCAGCCGGTACAGCGTCTGCTGGATCGTCTCCCGCACGTGATCGGTCACCTCGAACATCACCATCGGATCCTCCGCGTCGGCGATGTCGTAGGTGTCGGTGCGGATCGGTTCCCCGAACTCGATGTACCACTTCGACGGCAACGGGATCAGCCCGAGCGGACCGAGATGCGGGAACAGGGGCGTGACCGGGAAGTACGGCATGCCGAGCAGTCGCGCGAGCGACTTGAGCTCCCCGATCTTGGGGTAGATCTCCTCGGAACCGACGATCGAGCACGGCACGATCGGGACACCGGTCCGCAGCGCGGCCGACACGAAGCCGCCGCGGCCGAACCGCTGCAGCTTGTAGCGCTCGCTGAACGGTTTGCCTATGCCCTTGAACCCCTCGGGGAAGACCGCGGCGACCTCCCCGCCGCGCAGCAACCGTTCCGCGTCGGCGGTGCAGGCGAGGGTGTGGCCCGCCTTGCGGGCGACGTTCCCGACGACCGGCAGCTCGAACGCCAGGTCGGCGGCGAGCATCCGCAGCGGCCGCCGCGCGGGATGATGGTCGAACAGCGCGACCGAGGTCATCAGCCCGTCGATCGGGACCACCCCGGCGTGGTTCGCGACGACGAGCGCGCCGCCCTCGTCGGGGATGTTCTCGACGCCGCGCACCTCGACCCGGAACCAGGAGTCGAACATCGGACGCAGCAGCGGCAGCCACACGTTCTCGGCGAAGTGCGGGTCGAAACCGAAGTCGTCGACCTGGTAGTCGCCGGTCAGCCTGCGGCGCAGGAACTCGGCGACCGCCACCACCTGATCCGCAACCAGGTCCCGCGCCGCGTCGCGCATCGACGCGGCCAGCGACCCGGGCGCCGCGGCGGGGTGCATGGCGGGAGCCGCCGGATACAGCCGCGTCGGCGGTGACGGTTCGAGCCGGGCCCGCCGGATCTGCCCGCGGGCGGTCCGCGCCGCGTCCCCCCGCAGCGGAATGACCTTGGCGACCTCGTTCATCGTGCCCCCTCGCCGACGCCGACCAACTGCTGAACCGTGGATTCCACCGACCGCACCCAGTCCCTGCTCACGATCGGTCTCGACGCGGAACCGGCGAGCATGTCGTCAAGGGCCTGCAGCGTCGACCGTCGCGGGTCGAAGCCGAGCTCGGTGCGCATCCGGGTGGTGTCGACGCCGCACCCGAAGTGGAAGTAGTCGAGTTGCTCCCGCGTGACGCCGCGGGTGCCCGCCCCCGGCAGCACCCGACCGAGCGTGCCGAGCAGCGGGAACGGCACCGGCACCTCGACCCCGCCCGCCCGACGGATCGCCTGGCTCAGGGTCACCACCCCGTCACCGGCGACGTTGAAGGTGCCCGCAGGCCCGGCGAGCGTCGCGCGTTCGAGCGCGGCGAGCGCGTCCTCCTCGTGCAGCAACTGCATCCGGGCGTCCCGCCCGAGGATGGTGGGCACCACCGGCGACCGCAGGTATCGCGACATCGAACCGTGCAGGTTGGGCCCGATCGGCGGCGCCATCCGCAGCAGCGTGACCGCGAGATCCGGGCGCCGCCGTCCCTGGCCTCGGGCGTACCCCTCGATCTCGATGCTGTCCCGCGCGTAGCTGCCGGAGGGCGGACGCCGAGCGCTCATCTCCTCGCTGAACTTCGCCGGGTCCTTCGCGCTGGAACCGTAGACGGCGGTCGTGGAGCGCACCACCACCTTCCGCACGTCCGGCGACTTCTGACAGGCGGCGAACAGTTGCATGGCGCCGAGGATGTTCATGTCCTTCATCGCGGTGCGACTGCCCGACTTCGGCGGCTTCACCAGGGTCGACGCGTGCACCACCGTGTCCACCCCGGCGCCGCGCAGCACCTTGCCGATCAGCGGATTGCGGATGTCGGCGCGGACGAACTCCGCCCGGCCCATCCGGCGCAGCATGTCCTTGGTCGGCGACCGCGAGTCGACGGCGATGACCCGGTCGATGCCGGGATCCTGGGCCAGGCGCGACACCAGGTACCCGCCAAGGAACCGACTCGCCCCCGTCACCAGCACCACCGACGGATACTGCACGCCACGATCACCTGCCACGACCACCCCTGCCCGTGTCTCGAATCCGTCACCGATCGATCACGTCGAGCGTAGCCGGTCCGGGAGCAGTCGCTCAAAAACTTAACGAGCCCGAAACACCCCGTCCACCTGGCGTTTTGTCGGATTCCCCGGCGCGTGTCATCTGGTTGGACGACCAACTCGGAGCCGGTCCGGGACCCGGAAATGCACGATGCCCGCCACCGGAACGGTGACGGGCATCGCGGGCGTTGGCCCGCTCGGAGACCGAGCGGACTACTTACCGAGTTTCCGGCGCTGCACGCGAGTCCGGCGAAGCAGCTTGCGGTGCTTCTTCTTCGACATGCGCTTGCGTCGCTTCTTGATCACTGAACCCATGGCGGGAGTTCCTCACGTTCTTCTCTAGCGTTCCTGCGCACGCCGGTGACGTACGTGCGTTCTGGTCGGCGCGAACCGACCTGGCGCTGTGCCTCTCGTATCCGCGAGCCCAGCGCCTGACGACACCCGGCTGGCCGGCACGACGATAAGTCATCGTACCGGGACGCCGCGGGCCGTCCGAAACCGGACTCGTCAGCCGGCGTCGAAGTAGGACGTTTCCAGGTAGTCGTGCACCGCCTTCGCGTGCACCCGGAACGACCGTCCGACCCGCACCGCGGGCAGTTCCCCGCTGTGCACCAGTCGGTACACCGTCATTTTCGACACTCGCATCAACGCCGCCACCTCGGCGACGGTGAGGAATTGTGTGCCGCCGAGGGCGGGCTCTTTGTCCGTGCCCGCACCCTTTGGCTTGTCTGTCGACACCATCAGATTGCATACCTCCGGCACGTGTCGCGCCGCCGGCTTCCCCTCCGGCGGAACAGACACGCACGTGCTGCATCCGAGCTTAACGGGACACGTGGGGTTACTGCGACGTGTGTGAGGTATCGAATCTCATTCCGGGCCCGCACCGAGCGCAGCCGAACGCTGCTTCGCGGCCGCGAGCGCGTCGTTGAACGCGGTCCGCACTCCCCCACGCTCGAGTTCCCGGATCGCGGCCGCCGTCGTGCCACCGGGCGAGGTGACGTCCGCCCTCAGCTCGTTCGCGGTGCTGCCCGCCCCGTCCAGCATCGCGGCCGACCCGACCATGGTCTGGACGACGAGCTCGGTCGCGACGGCCCTGGTCAGCCCCAGCCCGACGCCGCCCTCGATCATCGCCTCCGCCACAAGGAAGAAGTACGCGGGCCCGGACCCGGAGACCGCGGTGACCGCGTCGAGCTGCGGCTCGGACACGGTGACCACCTTGCCGACCGCACCGAGGATCTCGCGGACGGTGTCCAGATGCTCGGCGGTTGCGTACCGGCCTGCCGCGATCGCGCTGACCCCCTCACCGACAAGCATCGGGGTGTTCGGCATCACCCGCACCACCGGGAACCCGGCGGGCAGCCTGCTCTCGTACCGGGCCGTCGGGATCCCGGCGGCGAGGCTGACGATCAGCTGGTCGACGTCGCCGTCGAGGTCGATGCTGTTCAGCGCGACCATCACCGCATCGACATCGGCGGGCTTGACCGCGACAACCACGACGTGCGCACCCTCCGCGGCATCGGCGACCGTGGTGGCCCGGATGCCGTACTGGCCCGCCAGTTCCTGGGCGCGCGGCGGGTGCTGCTCGGCGACCACGAGGTCCTTCGGCGCGTGGCCTGCCTTCACCAGTCCCGCGATCAGGGCCTCACCGATCCGGCCGCCACCGATCACTGCGATTCTCGTCATGACCGCAAGCCTGCCACGGGCGAAACGTGGGCCGGCGACCGGTCAGGCCCTCGGCACCATCGCCAGCTGCCTGCTCTGCACGACCACCTGCCCCGCGGAATCGAGGACCAGGTGGTCCTCCTCGAACCAGGCCTCGCCGATGACCTGTGCGCTGGCCATCACCCGCAGCCAGCCCGGCGCAGGGCGACGCCGGAGGTAGGTGGTCAGCTGCACGGTCGGTGCCCACCCGAACATGCCCCGGTTCATCGTCACCGGCGCGCTGATGTCACCGAGCATGATCGCGAACAGGGCGGCGGTGTCCGCGTCGGCCTCGTCCGCGGAGAGCGGCCGCGCCCACATCCGGTTCACCGGGTCGCCGAGTTCCCCGGCAAGGAACCGGGCGGCCGACGGGTCCACCAGCAGTTCGCAGCCCTTGGCGACGTGCACGATCGCGGCCATCGGGTGGTCGGCGGTGATCCGGGCCGCCGCCGCGGTCGGCTCGGCGGGCAGCGCGTCGATCGCGAGCGGCTCCCGGTGCCGGGACGCCGCCTCGTCGGGCACACCGAGCGTGACCGACGCCGACACCACGATCCGGTCGCCCTGCAGCAGATCCACGTCCACCAGGCAGACCTGGCGGCCGCGCTTGCGCACGGTGGTGACGAGGCGGACGTCGCCGGGGTCGGGGGCGGTGAGATAGTTCGCGCTGACCGCCACCGGCTGCATGGCGGCGGCGCCGCCCTCGGCCCGGACGGCGTCCCGCGCGGCCGCCGCACACACCGCCATCATGCAGCCGCCGTGCACCTTGGGTCCGATCGTCCAGATCGGGTCGATGTGTGCGCCGAACGCGCCGTCGCCGAGCGGGGTGAGGGTGGTGAGGTCGGTGAACGGCCGGGTGGAGGTGAGGGTCTTGACCTCGGTCATCTGCGGTCCTTACTTGAATCGGTCGGGGAAGCGCCTTCGGCGCCCGTGGGGGTTTTTAACCCCCCCGGGGGGGCAAAAACAAAAAAATTGGTTAAAAGGGTGTGTCGGGTTGGGGGGGGCGCGGGCGGGGGGGGGGCGGCCCCGGCGCCCCCCGCCCCCCCCCCCGCCGCCCGGGGGCGCCCCAGCCCCCCGGCCGTGAAC